>NZ_CP006681.1:600000-900000 GCF_000565175.1 Spiroplasma culicicola AES-1
TTACAAGAAATTGCAACTCATTTAGTTTTAATCAATAAGGGAGAAATTGTTTATGATAAAGAATTTGATCCTAAAACAGAAAAAATAATAGAAATCTATAAAAAGTTTACTAAATCAATTGAGATTGACACAGAAGTAATTCAAAAATTATATTGGGAGGATTAAAACAAAATGGATACATCTAAAACTGAAGCAATTGTTTCAAAAAAACCAAAAAAATTAAAAGCATTAGCAACTATTAAAAATTATGAAAAAACAAATTGAATGAGTGTAGCAATTCTTTTTAAGATTAATTTAAAAAGAATTGCAGTGTCTGTTTCATTCTTAACACTTGCAAGTTTATTTATTATTTTTAATATTTTATTTATTAGTGCAATGTATATTAATCAATCTATTAATGATGGAATAATGAATTTATCAAAATTTTATTTATTAATATCAATCCAATATTTAGTGGGTTCAATGTTATTATCTTTTCTTTTAATTGTTACTTTAATCTATTTAATAAAAGTACAAAAAAATAATGGAATGCAAAATATTGAAGTTAGAGCTGGAATTAAACCTTTTATTAGTCATTTAATTAGAGTATCAATTGGAATTATTGTCATTGCAGTGACTCTAATTATTAATCTTATTTTTAGTACTCTTATCCCTTTAGGATTACACTTACCTCGAACTGGTTATTTATTAATTGTAAATTCTTCTGCTTTTTGAATGCTTTATGCTGTTGCATTTTCAGCAATTGCTTTAATAGTCGTTCAAATGTTTTCTTTTGCAAATAGTTTAATTTTTACATCAGTTATTACAATTGCTTTTTCATTATCTCCATTATTTTCAATGTTGATAAAATATTCACCTTTAATTGAGCAAAAAATGCAACAAGCCCAAACTCTTAATCATATGACGCCTTTCATTAAATCAGGAAAAGACTTCTTTGAAGCTTTAAATGCTTCAAACGTTCAAGAGGCTCAAAGTTTATTAGAAGGGGATAATAGTTTATTTACAACTTTAAAAACAAATATTGGTGAAGTATTTTTCCCAAATTATGAAACGATTGATATAGGTTTTCAAAATTTTGCAGATGTTTATGCTTCATATTGACTAGAGGATGCAAGTCATTTATTACAATTTATGGTTCAAACAGGAAACTATAATGCAAAAATTACTTCTTATTCAACACATCCAGAAGGTGATGAAATGAATAATTATTTATTTAAAAATACTAAAATTGCAAGACTATTAGATCGAATTAGAATTGCTTTAGACGGTTTTGAAGATAAAAATGAAAATATTTTCACAGGTTCATTAAAAAATGGAAGTAAAGTTAAAGCTAATGATTTAACTCCAGCAATTGATTATATTGTTTCAAAAGATCCAAATTTAAAAATTATAATGGATTGTATAAATGAGCAATATCAAGAACTTTCTCTTTCAAACAATTTAGTTCAAATTGAAAATCAAAATTATTATGAAAATCCTCAATTTGTTCCAATTGGAGGTTATTATTTACCAACATATCGTTATGAAAAAGATAGTAAATACTTTGAAATTGAATATGAAAACCCATTATCACCAATAATGCAAGAGATTGCCTATATTACTTTGCAATTATATAAAAATATGTATTTTATAACAGGTCCCGAAGTTATTGATTTTAATTTGAATAGTTATATCAATAACAATAATGTTTTAAGTACATCAATAACTTCACTTAAAACATTAAATATTATAAATATTTTAAATCACATGTCATTTATTTATTTAAATGGAGCTCAAGATCCATTTTTATCAAATATTTTAGATCATGAATTTGGTTTTATGACTCGATTTAATGTATTTTCATATAAAGTACAATTATCACCAGCTCTAATAAAAATATATGAAGAAAATCAAGAAACTGGAATAATTAAATTAAATAGTGCTAGTTCTGAGAGAATTCTTTTTGAACAAACAAGTGAATTAAAAGTTAAAAAGAATATTTCAGTTACAGCGATTATTGTATTCTACTTATTTATTGCTTTAGGGCTATACGCATTATCATTTAAGATTTATATTTCAAAAGCAAGATATTAAATTTAAAAACTTAATATAATTAAAAAAGTTGCTTAAGCAACTTTTTTAATAACTTTTAATAGTTGGTGTTAGATAAATATAGTGCTAAAAAGTGATATAATATAATAGATTAGGGGTGGCACAAATGAGGGCAAATAAAAAAAATCACAATTTTTTACTTTTAAACTACTTTAAGCCTTCAATTTATCTTGAAAGTTACAAAAAGATTAATTTAGACTCACTAAAAAATAGTGGAATAAAATTAATCATGTGTGATATGGACAATACCTTAATTGGATGAAATGAAAGAATTCCCACAACTGATGTCATTAATTTTGTTAAAAATGTTTATGCACATAATATGGAATTTGTTTTATTTTCAAACAATATTAGAAGTCGTGTTGAAAACTTTGCAAAAAAAGCTGGAATTAAAAACTACTTTTGAGATTGTAAAAAACCACTCTTGGGCAAAATGAAAATTGTTAAAAAATTAATGCCTTATAAAGAAAACGAAATTGTTTTAATTGGTGATCAACTAATTACTGATGTTTTGGTTGCCAATAGAAGTCATATTAGAAGTATTTTGGTTTCACCATTAGGAAGAAGCAATGGTGAAAGTAAAATGGTTCAATTTTTAGAAAAAGCTATTAAAAAACGATTAGCACAAAAAAATATTTTACATGAAGGATTCTATAATGAAGGGGAATTGGGAGGTAATTATGAAATACTCTAAGAATACTGAAGTTGAAAAACTAGAAAAAGAAATTGATCAATTAGAAGATCAAGCCTTATTGGCACACATTAATGGAGTTAAACCTCCAAAAGTGAAGCAAAAAAATAAAGTTACTTTAACAGAAGTTAAACCAGGAGTTGGAAATACAACTAACTTGGACAAAACTGGACCAAAACGTTGTGTTGGATGTGGAAAAGATTTACAAATTGATGATGAAAGACGTCCTGGATATGTTTTAGATATTGAAAAACAAGATTATTGCTTAAGATGTTTTAAAATTAAACACTACAATCGTCTTGTAGAACAAGAAATCAATGATCAAGATTTTATTGATATTTTAGATAATATTAATAAAACACAAGAAAAGATTAGATATTATTATGTTGTTGATATTTTTGATTTACCAGGAAGTAGACTACCTTGATTAGAACAATTAATTTCAAAAAAAGAAGTTGTTATTTTAATTAATAAAGTCGATTTAATTCCTAAAGCTGTCAATAAAGTAAAAATTATTAAATATGTTCAAAAATTCTTTGAAGATTCACCAATTAAGGATGCAAAATTTATTTTGACTTCTTCAATGAAACCAGAACACGTGTATGCTTTAGTAAATGAATTAAAATCAGTTAATTATGATCAATACATTATTGGAATTTCAAATGCTGGAAAATCAAGTTTAATTAATGCTTGTCTATCAGCAAATCAACAAATTCCTTCAATTGTTACTTCAAAATATGTAAATACAACATTAGATAAGATCAAAATTAACTTTACAGAAAAAAATTATATTTATGATACACCTGGATTGGTGAAACACAATCACATTGCAATTGCAACTTCACCAACTTATTGAGATTACTTCTTCTTCCAAAAAGAAGTAAAACAAGTAACTTATCAATTATTAAAAGGACAAACTATTTTCTATGGAGGTCTTGCTTGATTTTCATTTGAAGATGGCGAAAGAATTGATCTTGCCAAAAATAAAACTTTAAAAACAAGTTTTCATTTCTATGTAAATAAGCAAATGCCTTTACATAGAACAAAATCTGATAATACAGAAAAATACTTTAGAACTCATAGACATGCATTGTCACCAAGATTAAAAGATAATGATGCAACTTTTACAACACATACTTTTACTTTTGACAAGGCAGCACCAATGGATATCCATATTTCTGGATTAGGGTGAATTAATTTTAAATCATTTGTTGGAATGAAATTATCAGTTACTGTTCCAGAAACTGAATTTGGAATTAAAGTTCAATTATTACCAGCAATGATTTAAAATAAATGATAATTATTGCTTATTTTGTTTTATAATTATTTATAAAGTACTAGTTAACATCAAAATAGTAAAAATAAGGGAGGAATTTTTATGAATTTAATTTTAGCAATTGAAATTGGTCGCAATTCATCAAAAGTTGCTCTAATTAACCAATATGGAAATATCCAAGCAAAATTCTTTGTAGAAAATAATTTTGAAAAAGGTTTATTAGAAAACTTATATCAAAAAATCGTTGAAGGTTTAGAAACAGTTGGAATCAACTATGAAGAAGTAGTTGATAAAATTGGAATCTCAACAGCAGGTTATGTTGATCATATGTTGGGAATTGTACGTTATTCAGCTGGATTAGACTGAAATAACTATTATTTAAAAGACAAAGCAGAAGAATTATTTAATAAACCAATCTTGGTTTTAAATGATGCTAATGCTGCTGCATTAGGAGAATTTTGAACTGGAGCTGCAAAACAGTATGACTCAATCGTTTTCTATACATTAGATAATGGAATTGGGGGAGCACTTATTTTAGAAGGTAAGTTAATGTCTGGTGCACGCGGATTTTCTGGAGAATTTGGACATGGTGGGGGAATCTACCAAACTAAATATGATTGTGTCTGTGGATTAAAAGGATGTATTGAACCAATGTCTTCTGGAGTTGGAATTGCACGTTACTTTGCAGATAAATTCAAAGAAAATCCAGGGCATCCTGCAGAAACTTATTTTAAAGATTTAGAAACTTATAAAACAAAAGATATTATCTCAATTTATGAGGAAAATGGACATCCAGTTGAAATTTTAGATATTTTAACTGAAGCATTAGAACCATTAATTATGCATATGGCAACAATGATTAATGGTTTAGATCCAGAAGCAATTATTATTTCTGGGGGACTATCAAACATGGGTCAATTATTAATTGACATTATTACTCAAAACATCAAAAAATACATCATTGAAAAATTTGCAGAAGATATTACAATTGAAATTGCAGAATTAGGAAATGATGCTGGAATTATTGGTGCTGCATATTATGCATTAAATGATTGAAAAATCTTCTAGATTTTTCAATTTTTTTTATAGAATTATAATAGAGGAATAGATAATGGAAAAGTTACTTAAAAGAATTAATGAATTAGCAGCAATTCAAAAAACACGCTCATTGAGTGAAGAAGAAAAAACAGAACAAATTCATTTAAGAGAAAAATATTTAGAAAACTTTAGAGCAGGTTTTAAAGATCAATTAAAATCTTTAAAAGTTGTTGATCAAAAGGGTAATGATATTACTCCTCAAAAATTAAAAGAATTAAAAGATAAAAAATAATGGTTTTTTAAATTAAACCATTATTTTTTATTTCTAATTGTTAAATAATGGTTTAATTTATGGACTTTAACATATATAATCAAAATTGAAAGGTTAGGTTAATTTAGATGAACAAGAATAACACAAATTTAAATGCTTTAAGAATATTGGGAATTGAAGCAATTAATAAAGCAAACTCAGGACATCCAGGAATTGTTCTTGGAGCTGCTCCTATAGTTTATACATTATTTACAAAAGTAATGAATATCAATCCAAATAATCCAGAATGATTTAATAGAGATCGTTTTGTATTAAGCGCAGGTCATGGAAGTGGATTATTATATTCAGCATTACATTTATCAGGATTTAATTTACCATTAGATGAAGTTAAAAAATTTAGACAATTAAATTCTTTAACTCCAGGACACCCAGAATACAAACATACAGAAGGAATTGATTCAACAACTGGACCACTAGGTCAAGGATTTGCAATGGCTGTTGGTATGGCCCTTGCAGAAAGTCATTTAGCTGGAAAATACAACACAAAGGGACAAAAAATCGTTGATCATTATACATATGTTTTATGTGGTGATGGAGATTTACAAGAAGGAGTTTGCCAAGAGGCAATTAGTTTTGCAGGAAGATATAAATTAAACAAATTGATTGTTTTCCATGATTCAAATGATATTCAACTTGATGCAAGAGTTGAAGTTGCTCAATCTGAAGATATGCAAGCTAGATTTAAGGCTGCTAATTGAAATGTTTTAAAAATTGAAAATGGTGAAGATTTAGAAGCAATTGAAAAAGCAATTGCTAATGCTAAAAAATCAGATAAACCAACTTATATTGAAGTAAAAACTGTAATTGGACTTGGAGCAACTAACCAAGGGACTCAAAAAGTGCATGGAGCACCTTTAGGAAATGATATTGAAACAGTTAAAAAATACTTTAATTGAACTCAACCAGAATTTGAAGTTTCAAGTGAAGTTTATGATTTTTGAAAAACAAATGTAGCAACTCGTGGACAAGCTGAAAATGAAAAATGAGATCAATTATTTACACAATATGCAAAAGAAAATCCTCAATTAGCAACTCAATTGCAAAATGCAATTGTTGCTAAATTTGAAATTGATCAAACTCAATTAGAAGCTTTAAACAAAAAAGAAGAACAAGCAACTCGTGTATCTTCAGGAACAGTTTTAAATTACTTAAGTGAAAATATTCCTTCATTAATTGGGGGAAGTGCTGACTTAACTGAATCTACTAAAGCAAAAGGTGCTGATGGCAATTATGATTTTAATGCTTTAACTGGAAGAAATATTATGTATGGAGTACGTGAATTTGCAATGGGAGCCATTAATAATGGAATTGCTTTACATAAAGGATTATTACCATTTGCTTCAGGATTCTTTGTATTCTCAGATTATTTAAAACCAGCAATTAGATTAAGTGCTTTAATGAAAATCCAAGCTTTATATATCTTTACACATGACTCAATTGCTGTTGGAGAAGATGGACCAACTCATCAACCAATTGAACAATTGGCAATGTTAAGAAGTATGCCAAATATTAATGTTTTTAGACCATGTGATATGGCTGAAACTCAAGCAAGTTATTTAGCTGCAATTAATGACACTACAAAACCAAGTGTTATTATTGCAACTCGTCAAAACCTAAAAGAACTAGAGCACAATAATGTCTTTGAAGATGTTAAAAAGGGTGCATATTTAATTACAAAAACAGATAATGCAAATATTACTTTAATTGCAAGTGGTAGTGAAGTATCATTAGCAATGGATGTAAAAAATATTTTAGAAACAAAAGGACATAAAGTAAATGTTGTTTCAATGGTAAATATGAATGAATTTAATAAACAGGATCGTTCATATGTTGATTCAATTATTGACAAAAACACAACCAGATTTTCAATTGAATTGGGATCAACTTTTGGTTGACATAAATTCTTAGGAGATAATGGAAAAGCATTTGGAATCGATACATTTGGCTATTCTGCACCATTTAATGATGTAATTAACCATATTGGATTTACAGCTGATAAGATTTCTAATGAAATTTTAGATATAATAAAATAGTTAAACAAGAAGGAGAATCTATCAATGGAATGATGAGGAGTATTGTTAATAGGTATAGCTTGTGCTGTTGTTGGGGGAATCTTAGGATTTATAATTACAAGAAAAGTAATTCAAAAGCAATTAAAAGATAATCCACCAATTAATGAAAACCAAATTCGTGCAATGTACAGAAGTATGGGAAGAAAACCTTCAGAAGCTGATATTAAAAAAACAATGAATGCTGTAAAAAGAGGAAAATAATTATTTTTCTCTTTTTTTTCATTTTTTTATCAATTTTACTTTACTTTTTTTTTTTTTTTTACAATTAGATAGGCATATATTAATTTATAAAGGTAATAATTTATCATTTAAATTTATTTGCTACAAATTTAATAAATCAAGAATTTTTTTAAAATAAAAATTTATTGCAATTTGCAAAAAAAAAAAAAAAATGTTTACTTTTAAAATGAAATATATATAATTAAAAAGGTTTGATTAAATTACTAGAAAGGTGAACACATTGATACAAGTATTTAGTGACAAGGAATTCAAAGACACTAATGCCTATCTAATCTATAATGATGATAAAAAAGCGATTCTTATAGATACAGCGAACAAGAGTTATAAGGAAATAATTGATTTTGTGAAACGAAATGACATTATCATCACAGATATTTTCATTACACATGGACACTTCCCACATTTTTATGGGATTAATGAAATCTGCGATGAGCTAAATAATCCAAACGTTTATATTGGTCAAGATGATATGATGTTATTATTTGATCCAGTGAAAAATTTAAGTTCACTATATGATGCGTTAGGAAAGCAATGAGCTGCTAAACCCATTAAAAACTTAAATGTGGTTAGCAACAATATTGAAAGAGTTATCAATGATTACAAGGTCAAGGTTTTAAAAACTCCTGGACACACAAAAGGGACATTAACTTTAGAATTTCCAGAAATAAAATGTTTATTTAACGGAGACACTTTATTTCTAAATCGTGATGTTGTAGGGGTTTCAACTGCAAGTGACAATGAAGTTGAAATTCTTAATAACATAAAGCATATTTTTGAATCATATCCAAAAGGATATTCATTATTTCCAGGTCACTATGACTTTGGATTTACAATTCGAGATATGTTAGAAAAGAATAACATTATTAAAAAAAGATATCTAAAAATTATTTACAAAAATGATTTATAAAAAAATCGCATTCAATTGAATGCGATTTTTTTATTATTTGTTTTCATCTTTTTTTGCTGTTTTGTTTTCTGATTTCTTTTTTGTTCCAAAGAAAGCAGGTTCTGTTCCAGTTAAAATACGTTTAACATTCTCTCTATGTCTTGCAATTAATAAAAACATTGCTAAAGTAACTACAATATTAATAGTTAAGAAACTTTCATAGAATGAATTTCCATTTCAAGCATGGAATGAATTGAATCATACAAATGTTTTACCTTGATCATAAATTGGAGTAAAAAATGCTGTTCCATCAATTATAAATTGACTTCCCCCTGAAATTTGGGGAATTCACATCAATATTCCAGCTAATAAAGCTGCAAAAATTGAAGCAACACTAACTCTTTTAAAAATCATTAATAAAATTAATCATGTTCCTAAGAAAACTAAGAAAATAATTCAATTTACAATTGCCATTAATCCTAAGAAACAGCTAACTGCTTTCCCACCCTTGAATTTATAGTAAACTGGATAACAGTGACCTAGAAGTGTAAAGAACGCTGGAATGATATAACTTGTTTTATCAAATAAATCATTTGGAATCATTGCAAACCCAATTGCAATAAATGCTGTAATAAAGATTTTTAATGAGTCTAATAACATAATTAGAATTCCTCATTGTTTTCCCAATACACGACTTGCATTGGTTGCTCCTGCATTTTTACTTCCAAGTGTTCTTACATCTTGTTTGGTCTTTAACTTAACAACAGTAATAGAAAATGAAAAACTTCCCAATAAATACCCTATTACTGATGCTAGAATTGTACCTACGTACATTTTTCTCACACCTTTCATAATAAAACCATTTATAATAATACTACAAAAAGATAAACATATGCAATAAAAATAAGGTAAAATAAAAATATTAAAGACTAAAAAAAGATAGTAAATAAGGGGCTATTTATGGAATTATATACAAAAATAAATATTAATAAAATAATTTTTGATCTGTATAAGAAGGATAGTTTAGCATTAATTGCTTCACCAGATTTTCAAATAAGTGATACTACAAAACAAGAGTTAATCACAATGGCAAGTACTGAAAGTCTAAAAACATTATTTGAAGGGTTGAATAATATCTTTGAAAAGAACTTAGGTGACGATCAATTTGATTTAAGTTTAATGTTAACTTTATTTTTACAACGTTATAATTATTTTTATCACACAGAATTGGAATGAAAAAAATATTGTAAAAATGTTAAAGAAGTTGATTTTAAAGATCCTGGAACATTCTTTTTAGATTACATTGCCTTCTTTTTTGAAGGACAAATTGAAAAATATAATTCAAATTACTATAATATTTTGCATGATTTTCATGTTGAAGAATGAAACCCTAAATTTTTTAGTGATTTAAAAAATTTACTTGATAATGTTGAACAAACAAAAGATTTTCAAAGAAAATTAATGGCAACAGAAGAGTTAGTAAAATTCTTACAAGATACTAAAAATATTTATGCTTCACTTGAAGCAGTGGGGGTTGAACAAGAAAAGAAAGAATTTTTAGCTCATTCTAATGAAATAAAGATTGTTTATCAATCAATGAATCACTTAATAAATGAAATATTAATTAAAGTTTTAAAATTCTAATTAAAGAAAGAAGTGTATAAAAATGTTTGAAAAATATAATACAATGAATCAAGAACAATTAAAAGATTCATTAAAAGAGTTAGAAATAAAATATAGTCATTTAAAAAAACGTGAAAAAAGTATTGAAAAACAATTAAGAAAAAATCTTTATTGATGATTTATTTTACCTTTATTTGGTTTTTTTATTTTTAATTCAATTGTCATCAAAAGAAAGGAAAATACTCCTTTGGGAGATGAACTTTTTAGTGTAAAATCTAATATGGGTTTTATAGAGCTTGAACTTAAGTTCATAAAATCAAAGATTATCTAGCATTAGGAAGGAAAACCTAATAGAAGTGTATGGAGAGATATATAAAAAATTTTAATATACCTTCTTCTTTTATGTTCTTTGCAATAGGCAGAATTACTTTAGAACATGCAAGAAAGAAAACAAATTTTCTCCATCTAAATGAAGAAGCTTTAATTATGCTAATGTTTGCAAATCGCATTCCAGGGATTAATCAAAGTGCATTAAATACATATTTTCACACTGATAAATCAACTGTTGCAAGAACTTTACAAAAATTAGAAAATAAAAAGTTAATTTATCGAAAAAGAGATGAAGAAAATTTACGAAGTTATAAAATTTATTTAACTCCAGAAGGTAATGAACAATTAAAAATAATAGAAGATGTTATTTTAGAATTTGAAAATAAGGTAGCTAGTTATACTAAAAATTATGATCAAAGCAAAAATGATATAGCAAGCATTTTTGTAACAGCATTATTTTCATGAGAAAAATAATTTTATAATAGATAAATCCTATAAAATAGGATTTTTTTATTTAGAAAAATATTGTATAATCCTTTATTTAAGGGGTTATATAATAGAGGTTGACCATTTTATAGGTCAAAAATATGATATAATTTATTTATATTTATTTAAGGGGAAAATTAGATGAGTGATAAAAAAGTCTTTGAAATGGATGAAAATCTAAAATTAAGAACTGATTTAATTTATTTTCATCAAACAATTCGTGAATGTATTCACAAAGAAATTGCTTTAGATAGTCGTGATGAACATTACAAATGTACCAATATGGGATGTTGAATGCAATTTTGATTTAGAACAGAAGAGGAATATCACGTTTTTGATCATCGTGTTATTAAAGAATTTGACTTTGTTAAGTCAGAAAAAGAATACAAAAAGAAAATTAAAAGTCTAAAGTTGAAAGCTAAAAAAGAAAAAGAAATGTTAGAAAAATCAAAAAACTTATATTAAATAATAATTTAAAAAATACTCTAATTAGAGTATTTTTTTTCTTTTTTAAAAGTTATACAATAACAAGTAAGGAGAAAAAAATATGACAAGCATTTTTACATATAATAATCTATCAATGATCATGTTACATCTTCAAGAAAGCGTTGCTTTAATTTGTGACTTTGAAAATTGATGTGAATTTGAAAATCAACAAATTGAAAAACTTAAATTAATTGCAAAAGAAAATAATTTAAGTACTACTTTACTTGTACCAATTGCTGGAGATACTAATCCAGGTTTGTGAAATCAAAATAATATTGGTACAAAAGCAAAGGAATTTAAAATTGATCAAGTAATCTTTTATGTAATTCATCCAATGATGAAATTATTAGATGAACAATCTTTATATCAAAATTTACATGGATTTTTAAATCTTAAGAAAATTCTTAAACCAAAGCATTATACTTCAAGAATTGCTCAAGCTTTTAACTCACAATTCTTTGAAAAAATGTGAAAAGAAGACTTTATTTTAGGTGATAATTTTCTTGAGAAAAAAACAGATCCAATCTTAATTGGAATGCTTTATGCAAATCAATTTGAACAATTTTATAAAGCTACTGGGTTAAAATATCAATTTTCTGCAAGAGTGGTTGAAGGAAAAAAACTAGGACGTCAATTGGGATATCCCACAATTAATCTATTAACTCCAGATTTAATTCCAGTAAATAAAGGTGTTTATGCTTGTGATGTTTATATTGAGCATCTAGATCAACATTTTCTAGGTGCTGGGTGTTATTGAAAAAACGAATTGGATCAAGATGTATTTGAAATATTTTTACTAGATTTTGATAAAGAAATTTATGGTTGAAAGGTTGATGTAACAATTATTGAAAAAATTCGTGACTCAATTCCAGTTACATCAATTCAACATTTAAAAGAACTTTTAGCGGGTGACGTTTTGAAAGTAAAAGATGTTAAATCTTGATTTTAGAAAGAAGAAATTATAATGAAACAAAATTTTTATTTAGGTAGTCATGTTGGTATGAATGCTAAAGGTCAATATTTATTAGGAAGTGCCCAAGAAGCTATTAATAACGGGGCCAATACTTTAATGTTTTTTACAGGGGCACCTCAAAATACAATTAGAACTGCAACTGAAAAACTAAATATTGAAGCTTTTCAACAATTATTGGTTGAAAATGAAATTGATATTACCAAAGTAATTTGTCATGGACCATACACTATTAACTTAGCAAATACTATTAAACCTGATACTTTTGAATTAGGTGTTAGATTATTAAAAGAAGAATTAATCCGTCTTGAAGCTATTGGAGTACACACTGTAGTTTTACATCCAGGAGCAGCCGTTGGAGCAGAAAGAAGTAAAGCTTTAGAAAGTGTTGCAAATGGGTTAAACCAAGTTTATAGTCAATTGCCAAACACTCCAGTAAAAGTTGCTCTTGAAACAATGAGCGGCAAGGGGACTGAAGTTTGTATTACTTTTGAAGAAATTAAATATGTTTTAGACCGTGTTGAAAGAACAGACATGGTTGGAGTTTGTTTTGATACTTGTCATATGCATGATGCAGGATATGATGTAAAAAATAATTTTGATAAAGTAGTTGAAGAATTTGACCAAATTGTAGGGCTAGATAAATTACTTGCAATTCATTTGAATGATTCTAAAAATCCTATCAATGCTCATAAAGATCGTCATCAAAATATTGGCTATGGTCACATTGGTTTTACAGCACTTGCAAGTGTTGTTCACAATCCTTTATTTAAAGAAATTCCAATTGTTTTAGAAACACCTTGAATTGATGATAAAACTAGTCCTTATAAAGCAGAAATTGAAATGTTAAAAGCAAATCAATTTAAAAATAACTTTGGTTATGAAATCATTGAAAAATAATTTTAAATAAAATCAAAAAAACGATTGCGTTTTTTTTTTTTTTTTCTAAAATCAACATTAGAAAATATGCAAATAACTTGTATAAATCAACATAATGGGTTGATGTCTCTACCATAGCACCGATGCTATGACTATAGGTTATATTCACAAAAATTAATAATTTTAAATACATCGTTATTTGTTATTTTCACTTTATTAAAGAGAGAAAGGTAATGGTGTTTTTTTATGAAAAAAATATTAGCAATGTTAAGTGCTTTGTCACTAACTGCAACTCCTATAACAGCTGTTGTTGCATGTGGAGATAATGATCCTACAACATCAAGAACAAGCTATGATGTTGTTGATGATATTAAAGATATGATAGTTGAAAAAATTAGTTTAGATACAGAAAAGATATATGAGATTCAAACTGAAGTGTATAATCCACTAAAGGATTTATTAGAAGACAAAGATATACTTGCAATTGATGGGTTACAAGATGTAAATACAAGTATTAATGGTTTAACCCCAGAAAATGAATATAGTATTGTTATTAAAAGTTTTACAACTTCATCTGGTGGAGATGATTTTGCAACAAATGCAAATTATAATTTATGATCAATTGCTATTCAATATTGATACGCACAAAAAGATGAAAATGGTAATTTAAGTTTTAATAGTCGTTACTTTAGTAATTATGATTTAGCTTTTAAAGCTGCAAAACAGCAATTAACTGTTACTTATAATGGTCAAATAATTGAACAAAATGGTGCAATTGAATTTGATGGAAATTCATTTGATATTAAATTAACAAAAGGAAAAAATAGAGAAAATATGGACTCTAATGTGAAAGTTGAGGGAATTGAAAATTACTTTACTGTAACTCAAAAACCAGAAGGAGGAAATTATCCTACTGGAAATACATTAACTTTTACTCCAAAAGAAATAAGTGAATTGACAGAAGACACTAAAGTTGTCATTAATGCACCTTCATTTATTCCATTTACATTTACTATTAAAACTAACTCAATAAAATAATAATGAATTATTAAAAAATCTCCCATAAATACTGGGAGATTTTTTAATTTAAAACTTTTCTCGAAAAACAATTGCGTTTTTTTTTTTTTTTTCTAAAATATACATTAGAAAATAAGCAAATAACTTGTATAAGTCAACATAAAGGGTTGATGTCTCTACCATAGCACCGATGCTATGACTATAGGTTATAAATCTTTTTTATCGTATAAAAATTTCAAAATAATATAGTCAGACTAAAACATTGTTATTTGTTATATTTTCGCAAAAGTAATAAGTGGAGGAAATTTATGAAAAAATTACTTACTTTACTGGCTGCGAGTGCTAGTATAGTTTCTGCGAGTGCAACAGTTGTTGCTTGTGGAAATAAAGCTCCAACTAACGTTGTATTTATGTTTGATGCTTCAGTTGGAACAAGTTCAGCAATTACAAAACAATATCAAATTTTAGTAGATAAATATAATGAACAAAACCCAGATAATCCTGTAGAAGTTGAAATTGAATTTGCAGCTGCAGGTGCAATTCAAAATGCAATTTTATCAGGAGAAGTATTACCTGATCTTTATGTAACTTATCCAGATAATGTTACAAGATACTTAACAACTGCAGAAGAAGAAGTTGTTAAAATGGACGATTACTTTGATACAGAAACATTTGAGCCAATGATTGACTCTTTCATGGATGAAGGAAAAATTGGAGATGGACAATATGTTTTACCAATGGCAAAATCATTTGATGTAACAAATGTTAACTTAAGAATGTTAAAAGAACTTTGTGAAATTGTTTTAGGAACAGAATCAACTACTGGACAATTTTGACAAAAAGATGGATTTCATGAGGAATACACAATTGAATCATCTAATTTATTTATTGATACAACTGTAGTAGAACCAGATGAAAATTTGAAAACCTTAATGACAAATATTGCTACAGTAAATAATGCTAATGATTTAAGAAAGATTCTATTAAAAGATTCAAATAATGTCTTACTTGCAAAATTAATTTATGAATTAAATGATAAAGTTGACAGAAATGTATTAAGAGATACAGATAAAGTTTATGGTATAGGATTAGATGATATGCCAAATAAAGTTTATAGTCAATATGCAGAAAGCATTGAAAAAAGTAGAATTATAACTTCAGCACAAAATAAGGAATTTTTCTATAACTATTATGATGATCAATTCTATATAAATGATGACACAGGTATGGAAGGTATTGACTCAGCTTTTAAAATGTTACAAGATTTAAAAGATATTAAAGAACCAGGTCAATCACTTTCAGGTAATATAGATGAATCAAAGCAAAATGAATTAATTTACACAATTGATCCATCAATGAGTGGAACTAAAAAATATTCAAGTGACTTCTTTGCAGCTGGAACAATGTTAATGGCTTCTGGTTCAACTGCGGGATCATTCTATTATCAAAGCAAAACTGGTGTTAAAGATGAAGTTTTTGTTAAAATGAATGATATCTTAACTATTGGAACTCCAACAAAAGATGGAGAACAATACATAATGCAACAAGGTCCTGGAATTGCAGCATTTAAATCTACAAATGATGAAAAAACAGAAGTTGCAAAAGACTTTGTAAGTTTCATGATGGAAGCACAAAATATGGCAGAATTTGCAATTTATACAGGTTATATGCCTTCAAATGCAAAAACATATTCAGACACAGATTACATGGAATGATTAAAAGGTACTAAAAATCCTGGTTCTTCTTCAAGAGATAATGCCATTTTATTACAAGTTGCAGAATTAATTGAAGATAAAACAAATTCACACTTCGTTACAATTGAAGGTTCACCAATGGGAACTGGAGTTAGAGATAAAGTATTTAAAAACGTAGTTCAAAACCAAATGTTTAATGATGCAAAAGCAGTATTTGTAAATTCTGATAAAAAAGTTGGAAATAAAAATTCTACTGATACAACTTTCTGAAAAACTGCACAACCAGCAATTCACAATATTTACACTGACTTTATTGCTACTGGAAAAGAAAAATATCAATCTGATACTAAAAATAAAAGCGCAATTCTTAATGAAAGAAAAAAATCTTTATAATGCAATTATTAAAACAAATTGAAAATGAAATTAAAGATTTTGACACAATTATAATCCATAGACATGTTAATCCAGATGGTGATGCTTATGGAAGTCAATTGGGTTTAAAATGATTAATTGAACAAAACTTTAAAGATAAAAGATGTTATGCAGTAGGTGAATCAATTGAATGACTGAACTATGTTGGGTCATTTGATGTTATCGAAGATGATAACATCTTTCATAATTCTCTAGTAATTGTGACAGATTGTGCAAATGTAGAAAGAATATCAGATCAAAGATTTACATTAGCAAAAAAGGTTATTAAAATAGATCACCATCCCAATATTACAGAATATGGTGATTTAATGTGAGTTGATACAAGTTATACTTCAGCCAGTGAAATGGTTGGTTATTTAGCAATTCAATTAGGATGAGAAATTCCTCAAAAAGCTGCAAGAGCAATTTTTAATGGAATTGTAACTGATTCAGGCAGATTTATGTATCGTGGTGTTAGTCCAAGAACATTTGATGTAGCAAGTAAACTATTGTCAACTGGTTTTGACTTGGATGAACTATATAGAAATTTAAATACAAAGAAATTAAGTGATTTAGAATTTACAAATTATATCTTTAACAACTTTAAATTATCAAGTAATGGTTTAGCTTCAATTGTAGTACCAATTTCAGAAATGGATAAACATGGTTTATCTGCAGAAGTTATGAACAAATATGCAAATACACTTGCTGGTTTTGAAGAAATTAAAATGTGAATTACTTTTAGTGAAAGAACTGATGGTCAATATCGTGTAGAGTTTAGAAGTTCAAAAACAATTGTTAATGAATTAGCAGTTAAATACGGTGGGGGAGGTCATGCCCTTGCATCTGGTGCAATTGCACCAGATTTAGAAACAGTAAATAAAATTATAGAAGATGCCGATCAACTTTTAAAATAAGTTATGAGTATTAAATTAAGAAACGTAACAATTGATTATGGAAATTTTATTGCTGTTGACAATTTAAGTATTGATATTAAATCAGGCGAATTAGTTTCAATACTTGGACCTTCTGGTTGTGGAAAATCTACAACTTTAAATGCCATTGCTGGCTTAATTCAAATTACAAGTGGTCAAATCCTATTTGACGGAATTGATGTTACTCACAAAAGTACACAAAAAAGAAATATAGGTTTGGTTTTTCAAAACTATGCACTATATCCACATTTAAATGTTTTTCAAAACATTGCATTTCCTTTATATCAAAGCAATGATTTTAGAAGAAGTGTTAAAATTAAAAATAACGATTTAAAACTTAATCGTTTAATCTTTGATAATAGTTTAAATAATAAAAATATTTTTAATCAATTATCAAAACAAAATATTTCCTTTAATAATTACTTATCAGAAATTGAAGATCAATTATCTGATGTCGAAAATATATTTATAACAAAAGCAAACACTTATATCACTGATTTTATTAAACAAATTTATATAAGTGATAAATATGAAGTTTTTAAAAATAAACAGACTTCATATTTATTTGATAAAATGAAAGTTATCTTTTGAGAACAATACTTAGAAGTATTTAATCAAATAAAAACTTTATTAACACAAAAAAATGAAGTATTAGTTTCAAGTGAAATTAAACATAAAGAGAATATTATTTCAATTATGAAAAAAATACTTTCGAATTTAGAATATAAAATTATTTTAAAAATTAAAAATAACATTAAGTTATTTAGTGATTCTTTAAAACTACATATCTCTTCAATTCGTAAAGAAATAAAATTAGCACAAAAAAATGCTAAGAAAATGAATGAAGAATTTAGTTTTGAATTAGATGACGAACAATTTAATTCAAAAATGCAAGAGTTTGAAATTAACTCACAAAAAATTATGGATGAAATAAATAATGAAATTGAAAAAACAATTTCAAAAAATATTTCTATAAAAATTGATGATTTAATAAAACAATTTCAAAATATTTATTCTCAACCAATTAAAAGTGAACAAACTTTTAATGAAGAAGAAACATTTGAATTTAAAAAGGCTCATCAATTAACAAGTTTTAAAAAAGAATTAAGAGCAGCTGTTATGGAAGTTGCAACTAAAGTTGAAATTCAAGATCAACTTCATAAAAAACCTTCAGAATTATCTGGAGGACAACAACAACGTGTTGCAATTGCTCGTTCTGTTGTTAAGAAACCAAAAATATTATTACTTGATGAACCATTGAGTAACTTAGATGCAAAACTTAGAGTTTCAACTCGTGAATGAATTAAAAGATTCCAACAAGAAACAAAAATTACAACAGTTTTTGTAACTCACGATCAAGAAGAGGCTTTAAGTATCTCTGATAAAATTTTTGTTATGTCAAAAGGTTTATTACAACAAGGGGATGTACCAATAAATATTTATGAAAAACCAAACAACATTTTTGTTGCAAACTTTATTGGAACACCAACTATGAATTTCTTAAAGGCAACTACTTCAAGTGATGGATCAATTAGTTTTGGAAATACAATTCTGACTAAAAAGTCTTCTCATAAAAATAAGGAAATTGTTATAGGAATTCGTCCAGAGCATTTAAAAATTGCTCAAGATAATTTAAATAATAAATTTTTATCAAAAGACTTAATGTCTGGTAAGGTAGTTAACTTTGAACTACTTGGTAAATCAAATTTTGTTAAATTAGATTTTGATAATTCAGAACTTGGAATTATTTATGATTCACATATTAAAAAAGAAATAGATTATAATGAAGAAATTAAATTTAATATCTTAGAAAATAATTTATTTATTTTTGATACTGAATCACATACTTTATTGGAAGTTATTTAATGAGAATTCAAGAAAGTAAAAATTTTGAAATACGTAATGATATTTCAAAATCACAAGTTACAAAAAAGAAAAAAACAAAATCTATTAACATGGAGCGAACAAAATTTGATTTTCTATACCAAATGATTTGAATCACACCAGCGTTAGCATTTTTATTTATATTTTCATATTATTCAATCTTTATAGTCTTTAGAAATGGATTTAACTCTGCTTCAAGACCAATTTTAAATTTTGAATTTTCATTTATAAATTTTAAAAATGTTGCAAATGATGCTTCATTTCAAATTGCATTGAGAAATTCATTGCTGTATTCAGTTGTTGTTATTCCAATTTCATTAACATTTTCTATGACTACAGCAAAACTATTATCAAATGTATTAAATAAAAAATTATTTTCATTTTTACAATCATTATTCTTTTTACCATATGTAACATCTGCAATGGCAATTTCAATGTCTTTTGCTTTTATCTTCTCACCAGATAATTATGGTTTAATAAATCAAATTTTACTTGCTTTGGGATTTGATAAAGTTGATTGAACTTCAAAGAGTAATGGAATTATTTTGGTAATGATCTATGGAGTTTGAAGATCATTACCATTTGAAATAATTATGTTCACTGCAACTTTTTTAAGAATTGATAAAAGATATTATCATGCAGCTGCAGTTGATGGAGTTCCAAAATGAAAACAATTTTGAAAAATATCAATCCCAAGAGCAATGCCAATGATTGTTTATATGATAACAACTGGAATCATTAGTTCATTTAAAGTATTTCCATTAGGATTATTTGGTTCATATGAAGGTGCAGCACAAGCAAATGCACAAACAGTTGTGTTTTATATTTTTGATAAAGTAAATGCATCTTCAACTTCACCATCGTATGGAAAAGGTGGAGCCGCTTCAATTATCTTAATGACAATCATATTAGCAATAACTATAGTTAATAAATTTATTACAAATCATCTTTCAAAGAAATATAGGTAGTTAAATTATGAATAAAATTAAATCTAATAGTAATTTTGCAAAATTACATTCACAATATTTACAACAACAAGAAAGTTTGAAAGATGACAAACTTGCTTTAACAAATGTTAAAGCTGAATTTGAAAACAATGTAATAAAATTAAATGATAGTAATGATTTTTATACTTTTAAAGAAATTAATCATGCTCGAAAAATTAAAGTAAAAAATATTAAGTCACAAATTAAAGCTTCAAAAGATATTGAACAAAAATATCTTTTATCAAATCAGATATTTAATCTTAATGATCAAGCAATTAACTTTACTAATAAAATAATTTTTAACAGTTATATCTTATTTTTCATTTCAATTTATTTTTGATTCATCAAAAAAGGAAATAAAAAATATTTAAACTTTGTAAATTATAAATACAATCGAAAATTGAATAAACAAATTTTATTTACAAGCACAATGGCTGGTGAAAAATTTGTACAAAAATTCTTTAATAAATTATGACAAGGAACATTCTTATTTGTAATGGCAATTATTATTATTTTTCCATTCTACTGAATGTTAATCACTTCACTTAGAGGTTCTGATGAATTTGATCCAATGAATCCAATGTCATTCTTTCCAAAGACATGATCTTTTGAAGCTTATCGAAAATTATTTGAATATATAAATGATGATTCATCAAAATTTAAAATAACTTTGATTAGATTCTTTATAAACTCAATCATAATTAGTTTAATAACAACAATTTTACAATTAACAGTTTCTGTTATTGCTGGATTTGGTTTAGCAAACTGAAAAACTAAACCTCAAGGAATTATTTTAATAATTATGTTATCAACAGTTATGATTCCAGGAGAAGCATTATTAATTGGACAATACATTTTTATGGTGCAATTGGGTTGAAAAAATACCATTCTAGCTTTAGTCGTACCATTTATTTCAAATGTCTTTACCATCTATTTAATGTCAAGTGCTTTTTCACAAGTTGGGGGTAGTGTTAAACATGCTGCCAAAGTTGATGGTCTTTCAACTTGAAAATACTTTTGAAAAGTTGCTTTACCTTCAATTAAATCAACAATTGTTACATCATTTGTAATTTCATTAATTTCATCATGAAATGCAGTCTTGTGACCAACAATGGTTTTAAGTAATGGTTCAGATTGAGTAACATTGCCAATGCTCTTGTGAGATTTAATGAAAGCTAGTGGGGGAGAACCTGGTACTATCTTGGAAGATTTTGCACGTGATCCTCAAAACTTAAAAATGGCTGGAGCAATTTTATCCATCTTGCCAATGTTAATAATGTTCTTATTCTGTAATAAACTAATAATTCGTGGAATTTCACGAGATAAAGGAGATAAGGGATAGGATGAAAAAACTAATTTCTTTAATGCTTTCTTTTAGTATTACAAGTTCACTTGCAGCAAATGTTGTTGCATGTGGAACTAATTTTAATGTCAAAATTTCATCTGATGTGTCATATTACACTTTGTCTGTTGGTAATGGTTTATTTTCTTATTTACAAGTTGAAAATAAAGCAATTCTCTTTGATGCAGGTGTAGGTTTACAAGATGGAGCTTCTTGAACTGGTGAATTACAAAAGGGAAATCAATTTCAAAGTGATTTTATGAAATCAACTGGAGTTGAAGAAATTGAAGCAATTTTTATCACTCATAATCATTCAGATCATTATGGGAATTTAGATGCTATTACTAAAAATTTTAAAGTTAACAATATTGTTATGCCTTATAATTATTCTTCATTACAGAAACGCTTTGTGAATGACAAAGAGAAATCAAACATTGGAGATTCAAAAATATTTGTAGATCAAAATACAAATATAGTCGAAGAATATAAAAAATCATATCAATATTTAGGAATTAAATTTGAAAATTGAAGTTACACTGCAAAAGAATATATGAAAAGTACACTTTCTAATGAAAGTGATGAAAATAATCGCAGTTCAATTCTTTATGCAAGTATTAATGATCACGCATTACTAATTACAGGAGACGCTGAAGAAAACATTGGAAAAGAAGTTATGAAAAATAGAGATTTAAGAAAAGTTGAAACTTTACAAGTTCCTCATCATGGAAGTGGAAATATGTTAAGTGCTAACTTTGTTAAAAATCTAGATCCAACTTATTGTTATGTTTCTGGAACAAATGCCAAAAATTCAGAATGAAAAGATTATGCAAATAGTTTACAGTTTCCAACTTATAGTGGTTATACAAAGATCAGAACTTGTAATGAAATTTATCTAACAGGAACTTATCTTGATGATTCTGGCTATTCTGATGATTTTACAGACGAATTTGATCAATTTGAAGGTTCATTTGAATATCAAATCAAAACTGATGGTTCAACTGCATTAAATTACTATGAACAAACAATTATCAATCCAATATTTGAATAAAATTATAAAAAAACATCATGGTTTTAAAACCATGATGTTTTTTTATAATTGAGCAATGAATTCTTTAGTTAATTGAACAAGTTTTTCAATATCTTCAATTGTGTTTGAAATTGTCAAACAGATTCTAATTGTATTTTTTGCAATCAAATCTGCTCCAAAGAAAATATCATTTTCATTTAAATATATTTTTAACTGATTTACATTAACTTGATTGTTAAAATAAAAAACTACTAAATTTGATTTTTCAATAAAATCTTTATTATAAACATTAATATTAATTTTTTGAAATTCATTAATTAGTTTAGTTCTTAACTTATTTACATGTTCAATTATTTGTTGATCATTTTTTAATGTTCATTCAACATTATTTTTTATAATTTGTAATAATGCAGCATTATAAGTATGGGGCATTTGATTAATAGATTCAAATTTTTTAAATAATTCAATTGTTAAATAACCTTCATTTTTAAAAATTTGATAGCTATTAATTTCATTTTTAAATCCAATAAATGAAAAACCTGGATAAGAATTAAAACTTTTTGCAGAAGTCATTAAGAAAAAGTCACATGTTGTTTGTTTAGCTGTATGTAAATGATAAAATACAGGATAACTAACAGCATCAATAAATAATAGTTTATTGTATTTATTCAAAACCTTATAAATTAATTCAAAGTCATACATAAAACCAGTTGAAGTTTCATTAATAACTGAAAAAAAGATATCAGAAGGATCATTTTTAATAATATCTTCAAGTTGAAACTCATTAAGGTTAAAAATATCTGTTTGGTATTCAACTACTTTAAAACCATTACCTTTAATGATTTTTTCAATGTTTTTTGCTCAATATCCTGTATTTATTAATGAAATATTTTTATTGTTTTTATCTAAAGAACGAATAAAAATATCCATAGTTTCTGTTGCACTTGATGGAAAAATTAATACTTCTTGAGAATTAAATGTTGATTGTAAAGTTGTTTTTAAACTTGCAAAGATATTTTCAGCTTCTTGAGATCTGTGAAAAATATTACTTGATATTTCACTCATACAATTTGATTGAGGTCCTGGTGTAAATAAAATTTGTTTTTTCATATATTTTAATGCTTTCTTTCTAACTCATAAAATAGAAAATCACTTAATTAAAAGTGAAATTATTAATAATATAAATTTAATTTAAGTCTTAAGGCTTTATCTAATTTTTTAATATTTTTAATAAGAGAACTAACTTCTCTTGATAAGTATATACCTAATTTATCTTGATTTGGAGCAACTATTAGATAAATTAGGGTTAAAAATTCAACTCAAAGAGCGTCATTTTCACTATATTGTTGCATTTCTGCAATATTTATATCTGATGATTCTAAAACTTGGTTTAAATTCATTTTATATTTGGCAATACAAATCTGATCCATAATTGCTTTACATTCTTGATTATTAAATAGGGTATGAAAAGTCATTAAAATTTCTTCACATGTTTTATTTATTTGAGTATTTGATAAAGTTTGTTCTTTTTGATCTCCCAATAGATGAAAAAGTGTTTGCATATCAACATTATTGTCAAAATTATCATTGGTCATATCTCAAAATCTCCTTTAAATTACTAATATTATAATGTAAAATATTATTTAAAGGGGATGAATTAATTATGAAAAAATTATTATCTATTTTAGGAAGTGTTTCACTGATGTCAACAGCAACTGTTACAACAGTGATTTCTTGTCAAGCAGTACCTCCAGATCGTACTTTTAAAGACATAACATCAATTGATAAATTATGAGATACAAAAAATGCTGATAAAATCTCAATTGGGGCAATCTTAAATGAAGACCAAACAAAAGTTGATATGGCTAAATTAATTCAAGAATTAATGAGATTAATTCAATTTCGTTTTAATTACGAAGAAAAGCAAAAAATTGAAACTAGTTTATTAGATACTAATATCAAAATTTACTTTAAATATACTGATCAAGAAAAAGATGCGGAACAAATTTATGACCTTTTAGTAAGTACTGCTAAAAAATATGGAGAAAATAAATTTTTTAAAATTCCTTTAAACTTTATAATTGAAGATATTAGTGAACCAACAAATATTCTTACTGTTGAAAAGACATTTTATTTAGTAAATAATGGTTCTTTTAGAGCTACTTATAATGGTTCAGAAAACTATGATTTTGAATATATTAAAGGATTTAATATGACAAATAATTTTTATGAATTAAGTACTGCAGGTCAAACTACAGAAGAAGAAATTAAAGATAAGTTATGATTAAGTGACAGATACATAGCAAAAACTTATTCTTCTTCAAATTTTGAAGAAGAAGTTAAAGGAGCAATTCTTGGGTCATTTCTAGATATGCTTAATAATGATAATTACAATTATTCAGTTTCATCAATTAACCAAAAAATTGGTAAAGATTACGTGACTGATTGAAAATATAACACAGCTTTAACAATAATAAAAACTGCTTATGATATTTCAGAAAGTTCTAGCAAACTTTATGAATCTGAACTTATAACAGCAGCTAGTCAAATAGTTAAGGTTGTAGAAGGTGAAGATTTAAAAAATCTACAAGATGCAAGTAATGAAGTTCGTAATGTCAAAGTGACATTATTTGGTCAAGAAATTATTGTAAATTCAGTGCAAGCTTTAAAAAATTAATACTAATAATGTAAAAACAGCATTTTAAAATGTTGTTTTTTTGTCCAAAAAATTATATCTCATAGGTTTAATTGTTATAATAAAAATGAATTTATATTAAGGAAGCAATTATGGAACAAAAAAGTATTAGTTATTTGAAAAAACAAAGAAGAAATTCAGTACAAGTCTTATATCGTACATGTTTATTAGAAGAAAATGTTATTAAAGTAAAACAAGAAATGTTAGACAACTTTTTAATTGAAAACTTAGATAGTCAAGTAAATGAATACATTACCATTATTTTAGATTCATTTGATGATTTAAAAGAAACAATTATTCCTTTAATTGGAAGAACTTGAAGTTGAGAAAGATTACCTCATGTTATTAAAGCAATTTTAATCAATGGTGTTTATGAAATTACTAATAATATTGCTCCAAAAGCAGTTGTTATTAGTGAATCAATTGATATGGTAAGAGAGTTTTTACCTTCATGAGATACAAATTTTATTAATGCATTATTAGATCAAGTTAATTTATAAGGAGAACAAAGAAGTTATGGGTTTAAATAATTTAAATGAATTAAATGTGCAGTTAAATAATTTTAAAAATAATTCACTTACAAATATTAAAAAATTATTAATGAAAGAATTTAAAAACTTTGTTTATAAAACAAAGTTTAATCAATTACCAGATAATCCAAAAAGTTATTTAACAAAAGCTTTTTGTGATTTTTTAATGTTTAATTATTTAAACATTTTTTTAAAATCATCATTTAATGAAGCTAATTATAATTTAATTAGTGATTATCTTGAATTATCAAACAAAAAAATTCAAGATAAAAGTTTTAAAGATGTTTTGATAATTACTGCTAGTAAAGTAAGTAAATTTGATAAAAACATTAGTGACTTTGTTGAAGAAATTACTGAAAAACATAAACTTAATGTCAAAATTAGAAATTTAGAATGATATAACATGAACTTCTTTCAAGATAAAGTTGTTCATTCACAAGAAATTGACAAAACTGAAAACCATTTGCGTGATTTTTTCTTACAATTTGATCAAAACTTATTTGACCAATTAACTGAAAACAAATTTAAAAGTGTTAAATTAGATTTTGAAGATATGTGAAAAACTTTCTTTGAAAGAAATATCATTGCTTCTTTTGAAAAATTTATTTTTACACCAATTCAATTTGATCAAGATTTTGTTGAAAAAACTTATAAAAAATTACAAGAATCAATTCAACCAAATACATTAGTTATCTTTTTAAATAATGTCGAAATAAATTCTTTATATAAGACTGCTTTCTTAAATAACATTGAATTATTTGCAAACATTATTAAAAATGATTGTCCTGTAATTACAATTGGTGATTACAATGAATTAAACTTAATCCAAATTTTATCTTCATATAATTTAAAATCTACTTATGATATTTTAAGTTTATTTGAAACTAAAAATATAATTGAAAACAATCGTATTGAAGATGCTACAAATACTTTAAATAAATATTGAGATGATATTTTAGATTCAAAAACTTTAGATGAAAATTTAGATGATGTCTTTAAAAACCAAACTCAAGAAAATTTTGATCTATTGCAAACAGTAACTTTAAAAGAACCAATTGATTTTGAAGAACTACAAGAAAAACAAAAATTTAAATTATTTGTACATTTTGCTAAATTTTTTAACGATTATAATAATGAAGATAAAAATGAACTGATTGTAAAATTTAAAGAATGAAAAAAAGATTTCGAATCTTTTATAAAGATTTTTGAAAAGGGATTAGTTAATTTAAAATTAAAATCACAAAACATTGATCAAACTAGAGTCAAAACTTTTAAAGAAAAAATAAATTTAAAAACAATTAGTGAGCTTCATGAATTTATTAAAACTCGTTTTGATCAATTTGAAAGTCAAATTAGATCATCTTTTATTGATTTACAAGACTTAGTTAATTTTTATAATTTATATATTAAAGTTAAATCTTCAATTAATGAAATCGAATTTGCATTAACAAACATATAGAAAAGGGTGAGTCCATGGATGCAGTAATTTTGAGTATAAGTGATTTGAGTGATAATTTAAAATATCATCTTGAATCATCAAATGCTTTTAAAAATATAAATATAAAAGGTGAAATCTCAAATTTAACTTACAATAAATCTGGGCACATTTATTTTTCACTTAAAGATGCTGACAGTAAAGTTGATTGTGCTATTTGAAAATCAAATGCACAAAAATTTACTGATTTAAATCCAAGTGAAGGAACAGAAATTATTGCAACAGGGACAATTTCATTTTATAAACCCTCAGGAAAAATTACTTTTACAGTAGTTGATGTCAAGATTGATGGAATTGGTGCTCTTGCAGAATTATATACCAAACGTTTTAAAGAATATGAAGCTAAGGGTTGATTTGCACAAGAATTTAAAAAGTCAATTAAAAAAATACCTTTAAATATTGGAATTATAACTGCTGCAACAGGAGATGCAGTTAGAGATTTAATTACAACAATGAAAAGACGTTTTCCAATTGTAAATATCTTTTTATTTCCAACCTTAGTGCAAGGAGATGGAGCTGCAAAAGATATTTCCAAAAAAATTAAACAAGCAAATGATTTTTCACCTCAACTTGATACTTTAATTGTAGGAAGAGGTGGGGGAAGTTATGAAGATCTATGAGCATTTAATGAAATTGAAGTTATTGAAGCAATTAAAAATTCAGACATTCCAATTATTTCAGGAGTTGGACATGAACCAGATATTACTCTTACAGATCATGTTGCAGATTTAAGAGCAAGTACCCCAACAGCTGCAGGAGAAGCTGCAACTCCTGATGTAAATGTTTTAATCAATAGTTTAAACAGTACTCATCAAAACTTTGCAAATATCTTGTTAACAAAGATTAACAATATTAAAACCAACTTTAATAATATAACTACCAATTTGCATACTGCAGTTAAAAATAAAATAGATAAAGAACAAAATAATTTAAATTCAACAATTGAGAGCTTTAGAAGTTCTTTTACAAATAAAATTAGAAATATCAAAATTAATTTAATTAATTTTCAAGATTATTTTGCAAAGAGTTTAAAAACTAAATTAGAAATAATTAAACAAGAATTAGAAAAACAAGTTGAGTTAATAAATTTATTAGACCCAACAAGACCCTTACTAAAAGGATTTGCATTAATTATGCAAGATAAAAAAACATTAAAATCAGTTAATGATATTGATTCTTCCAAACCAATGAGTGCCAAATTAATTGATGGTACTTTAAAGTTAAGCATTGATGAAATCATTAGAGAGGACTAAACAACATGGAAAACAAAAACTTTACAGAAATTTTAGATCAAATTAAAGAAATTTCAAAAAAATTAAATGATCCTTCAACTTCAATTGAAGATTCAATTGATTTATTTAAAAATGGAACTGCTATTATTAAAGAAGCAAAACAACATTTAGAAACAATTGAAGGTGAAGTTAATAAAGTACTTGAAAATAATCAAGTTGAAGATTTTAAATAGTTAAAAAGATATAAATTTAATATAATTTATATCTTTTTTTAATACTTTTTTAGATTATATAGTCTAAGATAAGATTGTGTAATACACAAGGGGTGTTTTTATTAATAAGCATCTATTTTGAAGGAATATTATTTTCTTTCAAAACTAATCAAAAAAACTAGAGGAGAAATTAAAATGAAAAAAATTTATGAAGCAGTAATTAAAAACACTGGAGGAAGAGATGGTTATGTTATATCACCAGATGAAACATTTAAATATAAAATAACAGCACCTGGAGTTAAAACAAACAATTCTACAAATCCAGAACAACTATTTGCAGCAGGATATAGTTCATGTTTTAATGGAGCATTACAATTAGTTATGAAACTTCACAATAATGTCCATCCAAGTACTATCACAGCTAAAGTGTCATTATTTGAAGATGATAAAACAGGTTTTACAATTCAAGTAGTTTTAGAAGTTAAAATTGAAGATATCGATCACGAAACTGCAACAAAATTTGTTGCAGAAGCAGACCAAGTATGTCCTTATTCTAAAGCAATCAAAAATAATGTAAAAGTTGACATTATAGTACTTTAAGATTAAATATAAAAAAATAAAACCCTTTTTTAAACACAATATTAAAATATTTGTGAAAGAATAAGGGTTTTTCTTTTATAAATGTATGTTAATTAAAACTACTTTTATATACAATATTAGTGGTGAGGTATATAAAATGAGATTAGAAAATATTGAAAACTTTAAAGATATATATGGTAAGAAAAATACAAAGCATTTAGGAGAATTGTGTGAAAGTATTAGAGAAACTTTAATCAATCACACTAATGAAAATGGGGGACATATTGGTAGTAGTCTTGGTGTAATTGAATTAACAGTTGCACTTTTAGCACACTATAATTTAGATGATTCAATCATACTATTTGACACTGGTCACCAATCACATGTTTATAAATTATTGACTAATCGTAAAAATACTTTTAAAACTCTTGGCCAATATTGTGGAATATCAAATTTTCAAGAAATGAAAGAAAGCGAATTTGATTGAATATCAAATGGACATAGTGGAACTGCTTTAGCTTATGCATATGCATATAGTAAAGCCAAAACTAAAAAAAATATTATCTCCGTTTTAGGAGATGCATCATTTTATGGATCATATTCACATGCTGGACTTATAAATTTATCAAATCTTGATCACAAAAACATCATCATTTTAAATGACAATGACCAAGCAATTGGTGAAAATGCAATTCGTATTAATGATATTGAAAAGTATTGTCAATCACTGAATATTGATTATTTAGTTTGTGAACAAGGAAATGATATTAAAAGTTTATTAAAAATATTGCATAAAGCAGATGAAATTGAAAATCATGTTTTAATTCATGTCAAAACTGTTAAAGCAAATAAATATAATGGTACAAAACCTTTGAGTTTCTTACATACAACTCAAGATGATTTAACAGATACTTATACACAATTAGTGTCTGAACAAATTGAAAAAATATTTGATGAGAATTCTTATTTAATTTCTCCAGCAATGTTAAATACTTCAAGTTTTAGCAATCTAAAAGAAAAATATCCCGATCAAGTAATTGATTGTGGTATTAATGAAGAGTTATGTGCTCTAATTGCTGCAGGTCTTGCAAAAGCTGGTAAAAAAGTTTATGTCTCAGTTTATGCGACATTTTTTCAAAGAATGTTTGACCAATTAGTTCATGATATTGTAAGAAATAAACTTCCAATTGTCTTTTTAATCGATAGGGCGGGTATAAATTACAAAGGGGGAGTTAGTCATCATGGAATATATGATGTTAGTTTAGCTTTAAACTTTAAAGATCACTTACTTTTCCATCCTTTTACTAAAAATGATGTTCAAAATATTGGATATTTAATTAAACAAAATCAAGGTGAATTAATGTTTATTCGTTATGAAAAAGAAAAGGTTTATGATTTTGGAGAATACATTTCATTTGATAGTGGTAAATGATATGAATTAATTTACAATAGTGAATACAAAAAAACTATTATTGCCTATGGTTCTGTTTTAGGCGAATTGTACAATCACATTAAAGAAAACAATTTAGAAATTAATCTGATTAATGCACGATTTTTAAATCCAATTGACCATGACCTATTGGTAAAACATATTAATAATCAAATGTATATTTATGAGCAAGTAATTGATCGCAATAATTTATTTGCCAATATTCGTTCATATTTAACAAATAAAACTGATATTTATCCAATTGCAATAAAAAGTCGCAATGTTGAACAAGGGCAAAAAAGTAACTTGCTTTCTTCACTTGGATTAGATGTCAGCAAAATACTTCAATATATTGCAAAAAAATAAAGTTTAAAAAAGCTTGTAGAATTGACATTAATCAATTCTACAAGCTTTTTATTTAACTATTTGTTATTATTTTTTAGTTTTTGAATCTCAAGTTTTAGAGCATCAATTTGATCTTGATAATCTTTTTTTAGTTCAAAATTTTCTAACTTTTGATCTGCAAGTTTATTTTTAATTTCAACTAACTCTGTACTTTGTTGAACATAAAGTCTTTCACATTCTTTTGTGAGTCTTGGCATAATATTCTCCTTTTTAACAATAAATTCATTATAAGATTTAACATATTTGTTAAATTTAGCAAACTGTTTTGTTTGCATTTTTATTATATCATTGTCAAAAGTTGAGATTCAAATCATATTTATTTCATCAAAACCAACATTAAACTTTTGTTTCATAAAATTTATAAATAAAATATAATCCTTATCTACATCAAATTCTCTCTTATTAAGTCATTGTTGCACATAAGCGATCTTTTACTTTAACACTATTGTCTGTTTGATTTTGATTCATTACTAAGGAATTTAATTTGATATTTTCATTAATATTTTTGGCACTTTTTTCACCCCATTATTGTTATCGTCAAAAAAAGATGAAAATGTACAATTATTTTCATCTTTTATGCCTAAAAACAATGGTTTTTTACCTTTCATATCAAATAAATAGTCATTTTTATTTGATATAATTAACTCGACAAATTTTTTGAGGTGTGATATTTATGAGGCAAGTACAAGATAAAAACTATTTTTTAAATAAACTCTTAAAAGATAGAGAAATTAATCAGCTTTTAGAAGGACAATCTCAAAAGAATATTAATGGTTTTATTGATAACTTAAAAGAAATCAAAAAAATTCTACACATCAAAGAGCAAACTGATAAAAAGATTTTAGAAGAATATAATAAACTAATTGTTATCCCAAGTGGTAGTGAAGAGACTTTAATAAGAGAATTACATCAATTTAATAAAGCAATGTATGATTGACCAGATTACTATACTTTAGATTTTGGAGTAAAAAATGCAACTGGACAAACTGAGAAACAATTTAAACCTGAAATTGAAGATAGTGTTGCTAAAAGAATGGCTCAATCTGAAAGATTATTAGCCCAAAAACAAGGTAAACACCGCCAAAAGATTGAACAAGAAGCAGAGCAATTAAATAGTGTTGAAAAAAGAAAAATGTTAGCTCAACAACTTGAAGAAGACACTATTGACAGTGAAGAACTTGCAACTGCTTTTAGTGAAATGATTGTTAATGCAAAGCAAAATTTAGAAACTAATCTTTTAAAAGCACAAGATGAACAAAACAAATTACTCACAAAATTAGCTTTTGAATTTGAACGAGATTCAATTGATAAAGCTATGAAATTATTAGATACTCCAAACTTTGAAGAAGAAGGACTATGAAGTCCTGGACAAAAAGATAAAAAAGGTGATTTAGAAGTAGCAAATCAAAATAATGAAAGCCCCGAAAATGAAGAAGATTATTTTGATATTGATATTGAAGATGAAGAATATTATCAAAAGAGATTTAAATATGAAAATAATTTAAAAGAAGTTGAATTTGAAGCAGATCATAGTTGAAATAAAAATGAATTAAATTCATTTGAAGCAAATAGTGCTGCTGCATATTTAAGTCGAATAAATAATTTTGATCCTTCACAATCTTTAAAAAATGGTGAGCAAAAAATATTTAGAACAAAACTCGCAAACTTACCTTTAGATTTTAATGAACCTTTAGAAGAGTTAGATATTTTATTAGATGAAAATAATTTACCAATTGAATTTGAAAAAGAAAAAATATATTTTGATTTAATTAATCAAGCAGTTGAAAATTGAAATTCAAAACAAAAAGAAGTATTTAAAACTTCAGAAAAACAAAATGTAAAAAAAGGTGAAGCAATAAAATTGCCAAAAAATATTTTAGGACTTTCTCAACCATATATCCATGAAAGTACAACTGAATTTGAGCCAACACTTGAAAATATAAAAGAGCTTGATAGTGAAAATGTCAAACGTTTAAGTGATGAAGAACTGACAATGGTTACAGAAATTTGAGAACGTGATCCAATTGATCCTTTAAGATATGATGATTTATCTGATTTTGAAAAACGTTTAATAAGTGCTCCAATTAAAACTAAAGATTTAAAAAAAGGTGAATGACTTTCTGAAATTCATGATGAGATTATGGAAAAGGACAATTCAATTTTAAAAGATGCACAAGAAATTATTGTTGATTCTGAAGAAGAAAAACTTGAACAGTTAAGTGATATTAAAAATAATTTAGATGAGGGAAATTATGGTAAATTAAATTTATCTAAACCAATGGCAATTACTTGTGCACGTTATATGAAAAAATTAAATTATTTAAAAAAAGGATTTGAAAAATCATATGGTTCAGAATTATTTAAAAAGATTCGCGATTGAATTGCACAAGAAAATTTAATGTATGAAAATGCAGAAAGAAATAATCGAATTAGAAAATTAAAAACAAAAAGATTTAAAACTCAAAAATCTGTTTTGCAAAAACAAAGACTTAAAGAAATTTTTAAAGTAAAAAAATAATTTAAAGGAGAAATTAAAATGAAAAAAAGATTGGATCAAATTTTATTAGACATGCAATTAGTTGACAATCGCAATAAAGCACGTAGTTTTATTATTGATAATAAAGTGATTGTTAATAATGAAAAAGTAACTAAGCCTGGAACAATGTTTGATCCAGAAAAAATAAAAATTTCTCTTTTACTTGAAGAAAAAGAATACGTGAGTAGGGCAGGTAAAAAACTTGATAAGGCAATTAAAGTTTGAAATATAAATTTAGAAAATAAAGTTTGTTTAGACATTGGAAGTTCAACTGGGGGATTTACAGATTGTTGTTTACACTTTGGAGCTAACTTTGTTTATGCAGTTGACGTTGGAACAAATCAACTTGATTGAAAGTTAAGAAGTAATCCCAAAGTTAAGTCAATGGAAAAAACAAATTTTAGAAATGTAACAAAAAATTTTTTTGAACAAGAAATTAATTTCTTTTGTTGTGATGTAAGTTTTATTTCTGTAGAAAAAATATTATTACCTTTAAAAGATATTGTCAATGATCAAACTGATGGAATAATTTTAATTAAACCTCAATTTGAATCTGATAAAGAAGATGTTAAGAATGGAAAAATAAATTCTAAGGAAGGTCATTTAAAAAGTATTGAGCGTGTCATTAATTATTGTAGTCAAAATAACCTTTATGTTAATGATATTAATTTTTCTCCAATTCTTGGAAATAAGAAAAAAAATATTGAATACTTATGTTGAATAAAAAAAGAAAATAATTTTAAAAATCAAAATCAATTTGATATTCAAAAATTAATTAACGATTGTTGAAAATATTTTGAGAACTATGATGATGAAAAATAAAAAAGTAATTTTTCTTTTAGACATGGATGCTTTCTTTGCAAGTTGTCATATGGCAGTTGATCCTTCTCTTAAAAATAAAAATTTAGTAGTCTCTTCACCAAATAGACGAGCAATAATTACAACTGCAAGCTATAATGCAAGAAGTTTTGGAATTAGAGCAGGAATGCCAATGTTCAAAGCTAAAGAACTTTGCCCTGATATTTTTCCAGTTAACAGTGACTTTAGTTTATATATTAATTTTTCGCAAAAAGTTTTTGATGTTATCTATAATAACTTTACAAAAAAAATTGAAGTTGCTTCAATTGATGAATGTTATTTAGATGTGACTCATGTATGAAAAAAATATAAGACAGTTAAAAAATTAGCAGAAGCTATTAAAAATAAAATTCATCAAGAATTAAATTTAACTTGTTCAATTGGAATTAGTACAAATAAATTTTTAGCAAAAACTTGTGTTGATTTTAATAAACCAAACGGAGTTTCAATTTTGTTACCTGAAGATATCAGTTCAACTTTATGACCTTTACCTGTTGAAAGAATGTTTATGATTGGTCCTTTAACGACTAAAACTTTAAATGAAAACAATATTTTTACAATTGAACAGCTTGCTTTAAGTGATGTCAATAACATAATTCAACTCTTAGGAAAAAGGGGACTTACATTATGAAGTTGAGCCAATGGAATTGGAGACGATAATGTTGAACATGAATCAAATGAACTTAAATCAATTGGAAATGAGTTTACACTAAACTACACAACAGCAAATCCTGAAGAAATTGAAGAAATGATTTATGAATTAAGTTTAAAAGTTTCACAACGTGCTAGAAAAAGATTTTTAAAGGGAAAAACTATTGCTATTATTATTAAATATGCAAATAATAATAGGGGATTTGATTTAAAGCAACGTAAAAAACACAATACCAAACAAGAAACGATTAATGAGGTGACCAATAATGTTGAAAAAATTTATTCAGTTGCCAAAGAATGCTTTTATGAATTATGAAATGGAGAACAAATTTTACTTGTTGGTGTGAGATTAACTAATCTAATTGATTCAATTCAAGATAAAAAACAATTAAGTTTTGAAGATATTGACTTAAATGATACTTTAAATTTAAATGATATTGGCAAAATTATTTATGATCTTGAATTAAAATTTGGTAAGAAATTAATCTTTACAGCAGATCAATTAATTAAATTTAATGACAAAAATAGAAGTCAAAGTAAATATTTGAAAAATGATAATGTTCATATCTCAAATGAAGAAATAATCAAAAAATGACAAAAACATAAAAGATAGAAATAGGGGGCTTAGCTTATGCAAAATTTTATAAATATTGATGATTTTATCCTTGAAATACGTTTAATTCATAATCAATTAAATGCCCTATTATTTAAAAACTATTTAAAACCTGTTAAATTTGTTGTTGAAGATAATCGCCGTATTAAAAAGAAGCATACTTTAGGTTCTTTTATGCCAAATAGTGGTTATTTAGATCAAGACAATAGCATGCAAATAGTAATTTACACTTTATGTTTAAATGGAGATTATTACAGTATTATTGCAACTTTAATTCATGAAATGGTCCACCAATATAACTTCCAAAAAGGCATTAAAGATACTGAAAATAATGGTCGCCATAACAAAAACTTTCGCGATACTGCTTTATCAGTAGGTTTATACATTGAACCAACTGTTAGAGGAGACAAAACCAATAGTCATGGTCTTGGATTTGCTTTTACTAAATTAAGTGATTATTTAAAACACATTATTGACAATAAATTAGACTTCAATAAAGAAGTCTTAAAGTTAAAACATCACGCAGCGCTTAATATCAAAGAAGATAAAAGAATTGCATATCGATGTGAGGGATGTGACTTTCGTGTTACTACTAAACAGAATGTAAGGTTAAAGTGCTTAGATTGTAATTTAGAATTATTAAAAACAATTAAATCTTAATAGTTATAAATAAAAGTGCATATGTACATATACACTTTTAGATAATAATATACATTAATAAGGTATTTATATCTATTTTAAAAAATGATATTATTAATATAACTTACATCACCCTTTGATGTACTTTTTATTACTTATTTTTATTATAAAAAACTATTTTTTATGAATGGAGGATTACTAATATGGGAGCATTTTCACCAAAATTTTGTCCAACTCACTTAACAATTCATGTCTGTGACTTACAAGATATAACAAAAAAAGTTGCTTCTATAGAAGATGATCTAGGAGCAAAAGTTAGACGTTTACATGGAACTCAAACTGAAGAAGAAGTTGAAGCTGCTGCTGCAAAAAGAAAACATCAACCAGGTTCTTTGGGAGATATTTTAGAAAAAGCAAAACAAAAAGCTGCTCAAGAAAGAGAAAAAGTAAATTTAACTGGGGGAGTTGCTGGAGATGATGCCATGATACCAGTTCCAGAAAGTGAAATTACAGATAGAATGGCTGCTTTACGTGCCAAAATGATGGGTGGAGGAGCCTCACCAGTAAGTGAAACCCCCTCTCCTACTTTAAATTCTACAACTGGGGGATTGGGCGATGTTATTCAAAAAGCACGCCAACATCAATTTGATAATCCCGAACCTGAGTATCAGGTCCCAGAGCGCTCTAAAACTGGTGAACAAGATTACAAACACTTACCACGTGGTAATAAGCCTTCTGCAGTCTTAAAAGACCTTGATTTAGACCTTTTAAATGAAAGTGATATCAAAAATACATCAAATAAATCAAGTAAAACCCCTAATTTATTTGATCAAGAAGAAATTAATAATGTTAGTCAAGTAATGGAATCTTCAGTTGATGAGCCAATCATAAAAAAGGAAGTTTCAACTAGTGAAGAAGATATCAAAAAAGTCTTTACTGAAGAAGAAACTCAAGAATTAATTCAATCAGCTGTTAAAGAGGCATTAAAACAAGTTGGCTTAATTGATAGTAATAATAAACCAAAAAAAGTTATTAGTCCTAAAGCAAGTTCAACTAAAAAACAACCTTCAACTGCAAAAAAAACAACATCTACTAAAACTGTTGCTAAACCAAAAGCAGAAGTTAGAAAAGATGAAAATTTTAAAGTTGATAAAACAAAAATACCTGATTTAAAATAAAAACTAGTTCTTAAGAACTAGTTTTTTCAATTCTATTAGCAATATATGACATATTAATAAAATTTTAGAGTGTTAGCATATAACCATAGGAGGAAATAATATGAAAATTTTACATATTGGTTATCAAGGAAAACTTGGTACAAGATTATCAAACGAATTAACAAATAGAAAAATTGAAACAATTAAATTTGAGGGAGACGCATTAAACTATCAAAATTTATTAACTCAAGCACAAGGAGTTGATATAATAGTTTCAACAGTTGGTGCAAATAGTGTTGAAGATTTTGAAACTATTGCAAAAAATGTAATTAAAATTGCAACAGACTTAAATATTAGAGTATTGTGATCTGGAGGTGCAGCTACTTTAATTCAAAAAGATGGAACAAGAATTGCTGACTTAGACATTAATACTTTCCCTGAAGAATTAAAAGGATGAATCCCTGCTGTTTATGGACATGCTAAAGTTTTAGATTTGTTTAAAGCAAGTCCAATAAACTGAACATTCATGTCCCCTGCTTTAGATTTTCAAGATATTGAACCAATTGGTGATGTTAAAGTTATGAAAACTGATGAAGCATTATATAATTCACAAAATAATAGTTTTGCAAGTTATATTAGTGGAGCAAAAGCATTAGCAGATGAACTTGAAAATCCAAGATATTTAAATTCACGATTTACAATTGTAGAAGAAGGATAAAATATGAGAAAAATAACCGATAAGGAATATAAAGAAATCACAGTAAAAAATACAAATTCTATTGATGTCTTTTATTTTGGCAATATTAATACCAAAATCATGTGTCTTTCAACTTGTGATTCAAAACGACCACTTCAAAAAAATTGTGTCGTTTTTGAAACAGCTGAGCAAGGATTTGAACATAAATATCGCCCTTGTAAACGATGTCAACATATTAAATATAAAAGAAATTATACAAGTAATTGAAAAGAAGAATTAAAAAACTACATTGAAGATAATTTCTATTATGATCTAAATTTAGATGAACTAAGTCAACAAATTGGAATTAGTAAATTTCATCTAGTTAGAAGTTTTAAACAGTTATATAACATAACACCCATTGATTTCTTAATTAAAACTCGATTACAAATAGCAAATGATATTATATTAAAAGACAAAAAAACAATAACAGACGTTGCTTTAGAAGTTGGGTTTAATTCTTATTATCATTTTTCAAAAAGCTATAAAAAATATTTTAATCAATCTCCTACTTTAAGTCGACAAAATCTTAAATAGTTTAAAAATGCGATTCTTTAACTGAATCGCATTTTTATAATATTTTTTTAAATAAATCATCAATGTTTTGATAAAAAACATCAATATCATTATTATTTTCAAGTATATAGTCAAAGTGATAATCTTTTAATTTATTAAATTGATATTCACTAATCGATTGGATTTCATTGATATTACGTTTATCACGTATCATAACACTATCCATACGCTTCTCTTCTTCTTTTTTTAATAAAATCGTTGTATCAAATTTAATATCTAATCCATTAATCATTGCAGCTTCAACTACAATTGCTTGGTACTCTTCTTTAATTGATTGAATTATTTCAAGAATTCTTTTTGAGATTAATGGTCATACAATACTTGTAAATTGATCATTTAACTTATTATTGCAAAAAACACTTTCACGTAAAATTTGGCGATTAATTTTTCCTTCTTCAATACTTTGAGGAATATATTTTTTTAAGAAATCAATTACTTGAGGTAGATTAATTACTTCTTTTGAAACTTCATCTGCTTCAATAACTTTAACGCTTGGATTTGATTTAATGTAATTTAATAAAGTAGTTTTACCACTTCCAATAAAACCGCTTACACCAATTAGCTTCATACATTCACTCCCATTTTTTGTAAAAAAAATCATTTCATAATGAAATGATTTTAATGATATATCTATATCATATTAATTATAAATTATTTTATCTGCGTAACTTGAGATTTTTGATTTAATCGGTGACATTTTTGCAATTGTTTCTAAACAAAGCTCACGATATGAATCATAATCTTCACTTTGTTTTGCTTGATTTAATTTTGCAATGATATTGTCATTGATTTCAATGTGTTTGAAGTTGTTTGCAAGACGATCTTTTAAACAGAATCCCACTTTTGCAAGTAATTCTTCTCTTCTTGAAGCAATTGTAAAGATTTGTTCAACAATTCCTTCTGCTTCATAAACATCTCATTCTTTAATTGCTTGTCTGTATTCTTCAATTAAAGTAACAACATCATCTTTATATCTGCCAAATACATTAACTCGTGAATTGTCAATTACATTTTTAATTAAGTTAACAAATTTTTGATCTGTTCTTGTTAAGTTTTCTAAATCAGTTTCTGCTTGATCATAAATTTCATCTCAATCAAATTTTGCTTTTTTATCTTGCAAAGTATTCAATTGACTTTTTGCATAACTGTATAATTTGATTTCAGTATTTTTTGACATTTCCAATAGTTTAATCAATGATTTAAAGAAATTCAATAATTGATTATTATTTGGAAGTTTATTAAATGAATCTTGTTTTTGTCCTTTAACAGGTTTAATTTTAGGTTCTTTTGTTGCTTTGACTTTTGCTTCTTTTTCTTTTTTAACTTTTTTAACACTTGGTGCTTCAACGTGATCATATTCAGTTGCCAAGTTTGTACCAGTTGTTGCATCAATATCTCTTAAGACAGCTAAATTAATTGTTCATCATGAACATTCTCCAGTAATTGTGCCAATAAAAGCAGTTAAAATTAATGGAATAAAAATAATTGTTGGGACAAAAATTCAAATTCATTTTAATCAAGTTTTATCTTCTGCTGTCATAATATAACCATCAAAGAATCAAGCCATTGTTGGTCAATATAATTCTTTTTTATTTCTAAAATATCCCCCATTTTCAATTTGTTCTAAAACTTCTTGCGAACAAGCATTGATTGAACCTTTAACATTAAATTCTCAAACAACTCCCATTTGATATGGTGATGCTGCAAAGAATGAAATTGTTGCTCCAATTGCAAGAATTACAAATCCAATTCAAGCTAAAACCATTGTCATTTGATAACTTCTAATTGGTCTAACAATTCTTGCAATCCCGTTTTTATTTTGATTTTTATATCCAACACTGTGAATAATTAAACGAATTAACATGATTGTAAAGATTGCTCCCCCAATAATTAATGGTCCATAAATTATTGATGTAAAAGTTGGCGCAAAGATGAATCTTCCAGTAGTTTCATCAAATAGAATGAAGTCTAAGAAAGAAAATGGTTTAATAAATCCATAATCTTCTCCATAAATTGTATTAATTTGTCCAAAACCAGGTGTTATTTGTATACCATTTTTTCAAGTAACAACTGCTGGAGAAACTCACATTAATACTCCAAATAAAGCATAAAAAAACGAAAAAATAATCAATGCATTGATCATAAATTTCGATTTCTTATTATTTTTTAAAATTTTGATTTTGCCCATAATTAGATTTGCCCCTATCTAAATCATTCCAAAGTAATTATACATATTTTTGCTATTAAAATCTACAAAAAATAAGGTAGTTATAAAATCAATTGAAAATTTTATAATTAAAAAGTTCCATAAATGGAACTTTTTAATTATTTTGTAACAATTTTATTTTGATTTTTTTGCTTCTAAACGATTCACTGATCAATTATATAAAGAACATGAACCCACCAAAATAGTACTTACTAATGAAATTGCAATTATCATTGCAAGATATCCAGGAATGCCCCCCAATCAATCATTACTTCTTAAATTTAAGAATGGATAAGGTCATGTTCATGTTTTTACTGCATAAACATAATTTTGGTTTCAAGCTGAGTATAAAATTTCTCCTCTAGTTACAATAAATATTGCATAAAATATAGGATATGCAATTATATAAAGAATTTTTTTATTAGTAAATAATTGTTTTGTTGTACCAAATTCAGTTTTTGTATATCAAAATACAAAATAGAAAATCATACATAATGGAAAAATAGCATGTAGAAGTGTATTGACCATTCAAAATAGAAAATTCTTTGAAGATAACGGGTCACCATCAATTGTTCCACTCATCAATGATGTTGGAATTGAAATTGCATTGAAAATTATACAAGTTACAGTAATATAACCAGCAATGGCTAAACTTCATTGGTAATTTGTAAATTTACCTTTATTTTCATTTGCTCCTTTAATAAAAACAACTACAAATCATAAACAAACAAGCACATTTGATTGGAAAGTAAACATCCCAAAAGCAAAATTTAAAGCTGTTAATACGTTTCCCCCAATTCAAATAGGATCAAGTCCATCACTAGTTTTAATATATTTTGAATGCTTAGTCTCTGAAAGATAACCTGATGTTGAAAATGATATATATAATGTATAAATTAAAATTGCACTACTTGCAATTGCAAAAATCATTTTAAAATATTGTTTTGCAGTTTTTCAATCCTTTTTTTGCATCAAGTTCTTTGAATTACTGTTAATTAAAGAAACATCTTCGTTATAAATTTCACCTTTAAATTTTCAATTATCAATTTTCTTTGTTAATGAAATTAAAGCTATTGGTAATGTTAATAAGACTATAGTTGATATTAATGCAACTATTAAAAACATAATACTTGAATGTATTCCTAAATATGATCCTGTAAAGTTTAAAAATGGATAGACTCATAAACTAATACTTTCACTAAATTCAACGTTTTTGTTATAACTTATAAAAAGTAATTGAGATTTTAAAATTATTACAATTATAAAAACTATTGGATATATTAATACTTTTAATATTTTTTTGTTTAAAAAATAATTTTTAATTCCTTGGTTTGTTCTTCCCTGATAGTAAAAAACAAAATAAAATAACATAAATAATGGAATTGCAATATATAATGCAAAGTTTGATATTCATCATGATGCATCATTAATTTGTGTACCATCAATTGAGTTACTTTGTGAAGGTAAAATAAAACAAATAAATGTTATCATTGATAAAATATTTCAAACAACAATTGCTAAAGTTGAATGATAATTTGTTAAAATTCCATCATTTTTTTCTTGTTTTCCTTCTAATACAGAACTTACAAGTCATATGAAACTTATAACAGCTGATTGAATTCCAAAATAACTAAAAAACAATAAAAGTACATAAATAAAGTCACTTCCAGCATAAGTATATACTTCTTCGTCCTTACTCCATTGATTTCATCTACCTGTTTCGCCTGTACCAGATAAATATAATCTAATAAACGATAATAATATAGTTAATAAAATTAAACTCAAAGCCACTAATTTAAGTTTATTGTTATTTTTGATTTTACTCATATCTCTTTCTCCTCAAAATTATTTTACTATATAAAATATTTGTTTAATCAAAAAAAACACTATTAAGTGTTTTTTTCAATAAGGTTTTTATAAATTAATATGAAATAAATCTTAAAAATGCTTTAATACTTAGTGAACAATTCCAAATCAGTTCTCAAATCTCTAAAAGTTAAACAATCATTTATTAATTTAACTTGTTCAACTGTTAGTTCAAAAGCTTTGAAAATAAAACGTTGTTCATCATTTAAATAAATACCATCTTCTTCAATCTCATGTTCTGGACGTAAACATGTTGGAATAATTGACTTATCAATATGATTATTTGTTAAATATTTAAATAATGGACGATATTCACCCCTACCTGGACCTAAATTTACAAGACCAATTGCAAATCTTGGATCCATAACAAAGACACTTAAAACATTAATTTTACTTTTTTCTTCAATAAAGTTTGCAATAGTTTTATTTGTTAATAAAAATGAAGCACGATCTAATTCAGATACTTTATAAATTTTTAAGAAAGTATTATTGACAATATTATGGAAATACACTTCTAAAAATTTAAAATTTTGATTTTCAAGATCTTTTGAAGAAACAATAATTTGTTTCTTATATTCTTGATTTGTAAAGTTAATATCTGAATTTTCAACATATTCATATAAACTTTCAAATGTTCTTGGTGTAAAAATATAGTCAAACATTTCAAATAAAGCATAACTAATAATTGAAAGAATTCCTTTTCTCACATCAAGTGGACAATCTTTATTTAAAACATCAAATACTCTAAAATTTTCTCCATAACTGTTGAATAAATATTTATAGTCTCCATTTAAAAGTGAAACTAAAAAATAGAAATATTTAATAAATAAAACTTCTTTACCTGTCATTTCAATGTTTTTATTTTTCTTTTCAATTCTTTTTTCAATAATAGCTTTTGCAACTTTTGCAATTTGATTATATTGTTTTTGAATTGTTTCTAAGTCAAAACTTGAATCTCAACCAAATAATAAATTAATGAATGGATCATTTTCAACACTGATTTCAACAATACTATCTGATGAAAAATCAATGTATTTAAAGCACTTGCTGCCATCTTCTCTAGTACTAATTCAACGATTTAAAAAGTCAGCTGGTAACAATAAATGTCTTTTTATTTTTTTTGCAGGTTTTTTTTCATATTGTTCAAACATTTTAATGCACTCTCCTTTTTAAAAAGTTTTAATAAATATTATTTAAATTCAAAACATTATTCATTTTCAATTAATGATAATTGTTTTATTGCTGAAATTGGGGTTGCTGTTACAATTACTTTATCTGGTTTTGTAATGACAAAGTATAAGTTAGCTTTTTTAGTATGAATGTAAATATTCTTTGAAGTTTCAAACATTTCTGTTGATTTTTCAATTAAATCTAAGACGATTTCTTTTAATTTAAATTCATCTTTTTCATCTCCAAGATTTAAGCGTTGTTTAATTCTTTGAATAGCATGAGTTGAAAACTTAAATTCATGTCTATAATAATAACCCATATTCCACCTTCAAAAACAATCTATATATCTATTATATAAAAAAACCAAACCTTTTTAAAGGGGTTTGGTTCAAATTATGTTTTAAACTTATTCATCGTCTTTGTGACGATTATTTTTTCGATTTTGTTTATCTCTTATTTTTTGATAAAAAGCATCAATTTCGGCTTGATCTTCATAAATTGAAGGATCAATTTCATGTTTTCTACCTTGTAAAGCTTCATTAATCATTGTTTGAAATTCATTATTTGCGTATGCAACTTTTTCTCTATCCAATTTTGGATTTAACATAATTACAACAATTGTAAATATAATTGAAGCAATTGCAAAGATAAATTGAATTCATAATAAGGGAATTCCAAATTTTGATTGAGAATCTAAAGTATTAATAAATTCTTTTCCACTTCCTGAATTAAAGAATGCAACAAAATTATCATATTGGTCTTTTCCAATTATAATTTTATTACTTTTTAATATTCTAGCAATAAAATCTATGTGATCTAAATTACCAGTCATTCCTTTGAAAGCAAATGAATTAAAAATATAACCCCATAGAACAAAAATAATTAACATTATTGGAGCAATAATATTTATTAATGGAAAAACAAATTGTTCTCTATATCTTTTTGCCGGAGCAATCATATTATATGTTATTCATGCAATCATAAAAGCATATAAAATAATAAATAATCATCCTCCGCCTGCCATACTATTTGAATAACCTAAGTATGTAAATATTGAAATTGAAAATGGTAGTTTGGTTATATCTTTATTTCACTCAGTTCAAGTTAAAACTGGAGGTTCTCCAGTAAATAAAGGATTAATATCTACTGTTGCACCAACATACATACTTACAAAATTTATAACAATTAAAATTGCACCTAATATTCCAAAAGTTGCACCTAATGCAATTTTTAATCATTTCATGTATTTTGGTTTTGATTTATATGGATAAAATCTTGGATCTTGCATTGGTGGAATTGGAGCTGTAAAAGGTTGGCCAAATCCCCCATTTGTTGATTGACCAAATGATTCAAAACCAGATTTTGAAGATGAACTTCCAAATCCTTGTTGTGTATTTGGTTTTTCAACTTTTTCATCAACTACTTCAACTGTACTTGCAATAATTGTATCTTCACTATATTTAGTTTTTAATTCATCAGTTATTTTAAATTCTTTAATTTTATCTTCTTCAACAGCTTCATTTGTTGAAGTTAAAACTGATCTATCAATTTCATATGTATTAAAACAATATGTTAATGTATCTGCATAATCTGCATAACAATCAGAAATTGATTTATTTTCTGGCTTTTCAAATTTAAGTTTTTCTTTTGAAATATTTACAACAGCTTTTGCAAAAGCTGTACTTCATTTATTATCTTTAAATGTAGCTTCGTGATCTACTTCTAAAGATAAAAGATTATCAACTAGAACAATTATTTTTGCTTTAAAATCAGCATCAAATAAGATCTTTGTCCTTGTTTTTTCATTTTTTAAGGTATTATAAAGCATTTCTACAATACTTTGATAAACGCTTTTTGAATCCATTTATTATCTTCTCTTTTCTTTATTCTAGTTAAACATTTTGATAAATTCATACTCAGGAATTACTTTAGCATCAACTTTTCCCAATTTAATGTTTCTCTCTAATGTATATAACGATTTAATTTTATCATTAATTTCACTAACATTTAGTGTATTTTCTTGTAATAATTTTTGTACTCTATAAGGATTTTGACTTAATCTTGAAGCAATATCATAATTGTTAAAATTCATATTTTTTAACAATAAAATATTGCGCAATGTAATAAATTGATTTGCCAGTAAAGCTAAAAAACTAAAAATATTACTGTTAATTTCAATGTAATTTCTTCATTGTTTTAAAAAAGTTGCTAAATCCTTTTTCAAAAAAGAATTTGTAATTTCAAAAACATCATATTGCAAGTAATTAATTATATTTTGTTTAATTAATTCAACTGTTACTTTTTGTTTTAAATTAATTAACTTATTTAATTCATTTTCAAAGACATTCATATCATCTAAAATAACATCAATAAAGTAATTAACTCCTTCTAAATCATAGTCAATTTCATTATTTTGTAGCTTTTTAATAATTAATTGTTGTTTTTGCTCAAAAGTAGGCATATCAATCTTCAAAACTTTTGTATTTGCTTCAATTAATTTTGCAATTTTTAATTTTTTTGAAAATTTATCTGAATTTAAAGTAAAAATGATTGAAATATCTGTATTTTGATTGGCAATGATTTTTTCAATGTATTTATTATCAAAATCTTTGTGAAGTTTAATTTTTGCTTCATTTACAAATCAACAATCATTAATGACAATGATTTTTTTGACACTAAATAAAGAATAAGTATTGATCTCTTCAAAGATTTCATTTATTGAGTTATCAATAAATGAAAAACTAAAAACTTCATGATCTTGAGCGACATTTATTTTATCGATTAGTTTATTAACTTGTTTTCTTATTAAAAATTGATCTGCTGAATGAACAAAAAACATACTTTTCACCTTTACTAATATTGTACCTATTTTTAAAAAAAACTATGTTTTTTAGACTAAAAAAGTTAAATTTTTTTGTAAAAACCTATTTTTTTACTATATACTTTATTTTGTATATGTAGAAAAACACAAATAGAGAGGTGAATTTGAATGGCAAATATTAAATCACAAGAAAAACGTATTTTAACTAATGAAAAATCACGTTTAGCAAACAAATCATTTAGAAGTCAAGTTAAAACTGCTATTAAAAAAGCAGCTACTGCAAAAAGCGAAGGAGCTGCTAACAAAGATGAATTAATCAACTCAGCAGTTAGTTTAATTGACAAATCAGTAACTAAAGGTGTTTGAAAAGCAAATAAAGCTGCTAGAGAAAAATCAAGATTGATGAAATAATACAATAATACTTACAAGAGTTCTTTAAAAGAACTCTTTTTTTATGTTTATAACCCTTTTAGAATTTATATTATATTTAAAATTATATTTTGAATCACTAATATAGGTATTACATTGATATTTTTTTAGAGTTTCAAGTGTTTGAAAATTAGGAAATCGTCGATTCTTCCTATTTTCAGCTGAGATAAAACAAGTTTTGGGATTAAGAAATTCAATAAATTTTGCACCACTACTTGTTTTGCTTCCATGATGTCCTACTTGTAAAAAATCAATCCCTTCACCTATTAATTTTCTAAACTGCCTGTTATTTAATAACCGAGCTTCTCTTGCTTTTGAAGAATCTCCCATAAAAAGAAATTTGTCTTCTAAATATGTAATGATAATTACTTGTGAATTATCATTTTCATCCTTATTATTTAATTCATAAAAAATATCAAAACTTAGTTCAGCAATTTGTAAATGAGTTATTAAATCACGATTTTCAATTACTTGTTTTACTTCAAAAGTATTAATAACATCATCTAACATATTACTATGATCGACATGATTGTGAGAAATAAAAATTGTATTTATTTGATTGACACCATAATAATTTAAATAATTTTTTAAAGTATTTTTGTTATGTCCTGTCCCTACTCCTGCATCTAAAATAAAATATTGATTTTTATAATTTAAAACAAAGGAATTACCATTTCCCCCATTTAACATTACTATTGAAGGATTAAAATTTGAAATTTTGTGGAATGCAATTGAAGTAAAAAGTGAGCATAACATGATCAAAATAAAAAAAATTTCTTTAATATAATTAATAAAAATTATGCGAATAAATATATTTAACATTGAGTAATACAAAATTATAAAAACTATACCAATATATCCAGTTCTAGTTGAAATATTTATTTGATTCAAAAATAACAATAAATATTTCAAGCAATTATAAAGTATGTCTAAAAATGAAATTAGAAAAGGCAAAATAATAGTTATCATTATCAAAAGATAAGATAAAAATAAAATTGGAAAAATAAAAATTTTAAAAATTTCTAACAATCAATAAATTCTGTAGTCAAAATACATTTGTAAAGGTATAAAAACTAAATTTAATAATAAAAAGTTTTTTAAAATTTTTATTAATGTTCGATTATTTTGAAATTGTTTTAAAGAAATAACAGCAATTAAAGAGTAAATAAATCCTGGTGAAAAAATATATAAAGGATTAATTATTAAAATACAAATTCAAATAATTGACAAGCGACTATATTTTTTTAATTTAAGATGATAATTTTGTTCAAATCATCGAATTAACAAATAAAAGTTAACTTTGAGCATTACCACAGGAAATCTCAATAAATAACAATAGAAAAATAAAAGAATTATTAAAATAATCTTTCATTTTATATAAGTTTTATTATGCTTAAAAACATACTTTTGAATAAATCAACTTAATGGGAATAAATAAAATCCAGAAATATTAATTAAATAACCATTCCCAAGTTGATTCATTAGTAAATAAACTGGATTATCAGTTTTTATTTGAAATAAAAGTAAATCAACTAATTTATTTTGACGAATTGATAAGTTATAGAAAAAATAACGTAAACCTTTAAAATCATATTTTTGTCAAACTAGATCATTGATTACAAATTTAACATTTTTATCATTTAAATAATCATTAAAATTGAAATCTCAAAAATTACCATTATTACTGAGTTTTTCAAACCCCCCTTCCAATTTTATATACTCCCCTATCGATATCTCAGACCCCCCTATTCATATCAAATAGCGTTGTGTCCCTTTTGAAAGTAAAGAATAATTTTGTTTAACATCATATACATAAAAAATATTGAAATTTTCTAGTAAATTCTTTTCAAGTTTATAAGCAATAATAATATAAATAATAAAGATCAAATAAATTATTAAGAACTTATAACTCTTTTTAATATCTGTTAAGTACAATAAGATAGTTAAAAGATAAATTGTATAAGTTATTACTACTGAATCAATTTTAAGTGTTAAACAACCTAAAAACACACTTAGAGCACAAAATAACAGCCAATTAATATGGATTAATCAATTTTGGTATTGCTTGACTATAAAATGCAAGATTAAATTCACTTCCTACATATATTCTTTTAAGTTCCTTTAAACATTGACTATATGATTTTTGACGATCATTAAAAATCAATGTTGATTTCTTTGCATTATTTTCACTAACCCCTCTAGCTAGAAAAAATGATTGGTCAACTTCAAAACGTGAAGTTTTAATAACTTCAATATTTTCTTTGGGATAGAGTACAATTGTGCGTTTATCATTAAAATCTTTTTGTTTAACAATTGAAAAGAAGTAATAAATTGTGGTGAGTCCCTGCTCTTTAATAATATCTTCTTCCTTTTGATCTCTTAGTTCATGAGTATATTCAAAACTTTCAGGAATTAATTTTTTATTTTTAATATTAATGTCATATTGAATTTTGAAATGAATTTGATTGTCAATTATTAAATCTTGATTAATAAAAGTATTCTTTGTAAAAATCATGATAGCAATCGTTGCTAATAATAAAGTTATTGTTATAAAAATATAAAACAGTTTTTTAATTTTCTCACCCTTTCTAATATTGCTATCACTATTTTTATCGTCAAAAAAAAGATAAAAATTACATAAATTTTTATCTTTTTAAATATTTATTTTTTTAAGTTTGCAATTTTATCGATTACTAATTGATATTGTTTTTCATATTCCTGTGCTTTTTGTTTTTCAGCTTCAACTTTTTGAGGATCTGCTTTAGCGATAAAATTTTGATTTGAAAGCATTTTTTTACTTCTTAAAATTTCTTGTTCAAGTTTATTTTTGCTTTCTTCTAACTCTTTCAATTGTTTTTCAACATCAATAAATGTCGAATTTAAAATTTCTAAAAAGAAATCTGAAACTTGTAAAGAAGTTACTTCTTCATCAAGTTGACTTAGATTAACAGTTGCATTAGTTAAAGTCTTTAAATAATTATTAATTGCCTCTAAATTTAGTTCAACAAAATTTTTATAGTTTGATTCTTTTAAATTTAAACTAAATTCTAATTGCGTTGAATTTTTAATATCTTGATTTGCTCTAAATTCACGAATCTTTGCGATTGCTTCAACAATAACTTGTTCAAATCCTTCAATTGCAAAATCAAATTGTGATATTTTAAATTCTTCTTCAAGAATTGAAGTGTGTAAATCAAGTTGTTGATAAATTTCCTCACTTACAAATGGCATTAAAGGATGTAACATTATTAAAATTTCTTTTAAAACAAATCCTAAAGTTGCTTTTGTTAATATAATTGCATTTTGATCTTGAGAATTTAATTGTGCTTTTGAAAGTTCTAAATATAAACTACAGTAATCATCTCAAATAAAGTTATATAAAACTTTTCCAGCAATTGTAAATTCATATTTTTCCATAGCTTCAAAATATTGTTTTTGAGTTTTTGATAATGAATTTAAAATTCATTTATCACTTAAGTTTGTTGAATCATTAATAACAGATTTAAGTTTTTCAAATTCTTGGTTCGCAATAACTTCATCTAAATTCATCATTACAAAACGTGAAGCATTTCAAATTTTATTAATAAAGTTTCAACTTGAACGAATTTTTTCTTCACTAAATCTGATATCTTGTCCAGGACTAGAATTTGTTAACAAGAAATGACGTAATGAATCTGAACCATATTGATCAATTACATCCATTGGGTCAACTCCATTGCCAAGAGATTTTGACATTTTTCTGCCTTCTTCATCTCTAATTAGTCCATGAATTAAAACATCTTTAAATGGTTTTTCTTTTGTAAATTCCAATGATTGAAATATCATTCTTGCAACTCAAAAGAAAATAATATCATATCCTGTAACCATACAATCAATTGGAAAGTAACGATTAAATAATTGATTGTCGAGTTGACCTTCTCTTCAATTCAATGTTGAAAATGCTCATAGAGCTGAAGAAAATCATGTATCTAAAACATCTTCATCTCTAGTTCAGTTTTCAATATCATTTGGAGGATTAAGCCCAACATATAATTCTTGAGTTTGATTGTGATATCATGCTGGAATTTGATGTCCTCATCAAAGCTGACGACTAATTGTTCAATCATTTATATTTTCCATTCATCTAGTTAAGACTTCATTAAATCTTTTTGGATAAAATCTAATTTGATTATCACTTGCTTGTAAATCTAAAACTTGTTGAGCAAGTTCATCCATTTTTACAAATCATTGTTCAGATAAATAAGGTTCAACAATAGCATTACTTCTTTCAGAATAGCCCACTTGATGAAGTACTTCTTCACTTTTAATAAATAAATCAAGTTGAGTTAATTTTTCAACTAATTGTTTTCTAACTTCAAAACGATCAAGACCATTAAATTCATAAGCCAATTCATTTAAAGTTCCATCAGGATTCATACAATTAACTTTTTCTAATCCATATTTTTCTCCAATTATATAATCATTTGGATCATGAGCTGGTGTACATTTCATAACTCCTGTTCCAAAATCAATTTCAACATAGTCATCACCAATTACAGGAATTGCTTGACCATTAACTGGATTAATAACATTTAAACCAATATATTTTTGATAACGTTTATCTTTAGGATTAACAACCACACAAACGTCACCAAACATTGTTTCAGGACGAGTGGTTGCAATTGTTAGAAAATTATTTGAATCATTTTCAAGCATGTATTTAAAATAATACATAGCTCCTTTTGTTTCTTTATAAATAACTTCAATATTTGAAATAGCAGTTTTTTGTTGAGGATCTCAGTTTACAATTCTTTTTGACTTATAAATTAAACCTTTGTCATACATTTTTGTAAAAACAAAGTTTACCAATTCATTCATTTCTGGAGAATAAGTAAATTTTTCTTTTGAATAATCAAGACCAATTCCCAGTTTTTTTCATTGTTGGCGAATAGTTGATGCATATTCCTCTTTTCATTCTCATACCTTGTCAATAAAAGCTTCTCGTCCTAAATCTCAGCGTGAAATTCCTTGTTCACGTAGACGTTGTTCTACCTTTGCTTGAGTTGCAATTCCAGCGTGATCCATTCCTGGAACTAATAATGTATCAAAACCGTTTAACTTCTTATAACGAATTAAAGCATCTTGAATTGAATAATCTCAAGCATGACCTAAGTGCAATTTTCCTGTTACATTTGGAGGTGGAATAACAATAGCATAAGGTTGTTTATTTTCATCCATTTGTGCTTCAAAATAATGATTATCAATTCAAAAATCATATTTTTCATTTTCAATATCTAAATGATCATATTTTTTTGCTAATTCTTTTTTCATAATTTATTTCCTTTCAAATAAAAGAATTCGTTCCTATTTTTAATTATAAAAATAGGAACGAATTGCATATTAAATCCGCGGTACCATCCTGTTTAGCTTATATTTTTATAAGCTCGCCTCATTTATCTAAAGTTGTTATAGTTATACAACCTTCAAAAACCTATCTTATTAGTTCACACCAGCCACTAACTCTCTGAAAAGATAAATGTTTTTTACTCCTTATAACTTTCAATAAAATTATATCTCAAAATAATACCAAAAGAATAAAAATTGCTTATTGGTTGTGTAAATTATTTAGATTCAATTGATTTATCACGTTTGTCTTTTATCTTAGCCATTTGCTTTTCTTCTTTTTTAAAGTCTTTTAAGGCTCTTTTAAATCAATATCTCTCTGAACTTTTTCTCGCTCCAAATATATCTATTAATAGTCAACTAATCATTTTTAAATAACTCCTTTTATGTTTTTTACTAAAAGGTTTTTGTCCTATTTTGAAATAATACAAAAACCTTTTAACATTTCTAATATTTTATTTTGAATTTATCAATAATATTTCAAAATTCACCATTTTTATATCCTGTGCTATGTTGACCTAAGGGGTTTTCTTTACAAAACTGCCTATTACTATTTATTTCATCATCCAAATATAGTAAATATAAATTAATATCTATTTCACCATTTGAATTTAAATAATATGTAGGATTACAAATTTTATTTTTATCAGGAATATAGTTTTTATCTAAAGCTCGTCTTGTAAAATGATACATATGTGAAGCTGGCAATTTTCATTCTCCTACTATATTTTCATAAATTTGACTCTTAGCTTCAAACTCAACAAAATCATTCAATTCCTCAAATAAATCAAATATTGCCACTTGTAAGCACCCCCTAACATAAATATTGTTATATCTTTTAAAACTAATAACTACAAGAAAAAGAGCTATAAATTAGATTTTATAGTCAACTGCTATTACAAAACTATAAAAAACATCTGCTCTTGCATTTGTAGGAATACGTGCAGTATTTGAACGTACAACTAATTTTGCACTCCCACTTAAAGGTTTATAATAAAGAGAAGTACTATATCCAAATATTCCACTACCTGTTACTTGAAAATAGAAATATCCAGTTGACCCTTTTCCATGTGAAAAGTTATCTAAATCAGACAAATATTTGCTTATTCCATCATTAATTCCTAATGCATAACCAATAATTGTTCCTCATCCAGTTGGATGTGTAATTGTTCCTTCTCAATTTAATATAGATGGAGCTTTTGAAACAGATCAATCATCTGCTCCTAATTGTTCTGCTCTATCTGCTCAATTTAAAGCATAAGTTAAAGCAGTTGGAAAGTAAGCACGGTTTGAAACTACTCCAGAATTGAAAGTAAAAGTTGTAACATCTAATGCAACTTGAGTTTCAATTTTGTAAAACTCTCTTATTAATCCTTTTTCATAATTATATTCAGTATTAATTAAATTAATATCATTATACTTATCATCCATTTTATTAAAATTTTCATCATTGAAATCAATTATGTTACTACTAGTTATCATTTCGTTAAGATTATTTGCTGAAGCAACAACTGGTGTAGACATAAGTGCAAGACTACCTAATAAACTTAATATCATTATATTCATCTCCTTTTAATCAATGGAAATAGGATATTAGTAATAAATAGCTTTTAGAAATAGATATCCTATTTCACAAATATTGTAAAACTTTATTTTAAAAAAGCAATCTAATAATATTAATAATTAAAAAACTTCACTAAATAGTGAAGTTTGATTATAGTTTAAACACCAATTTATTTTATAAAATCAAATAACATTTAAATTGGTGTTTAAAATTTCCGACAAATAAAGTTATTTGATATCTATTATTTAAATTTACTCATAAGTTAAGTTATTTAAAGGTGACTAAAATTTTAAATAACTTCTAAAAACAGTTATGAGATATACACTTGTAAATTATTGGTTAAAGTATTTTACAAGTGGAGGTGTTGTTCCTTTTTTAATCGTTGTTAACATATCCGATTCTTTGGTATTAATAACATTCGTTTCAACTTGTTGCGAATCGCGATCAGTACGTTGTATCTCTTGTTCAAGTTCATGTTCACTATTATTCATAACTTCAATTTCATTTGTTGAAGTTAAACCTTTTGATTGATCGCGAACATTTCTTGAAATTGTTTTATAAACATTTTTGTGAACATTAAGAATTGATATTTTCAATGTAATATAAATAATTGTTAGTCCTGTTGATAATAAGAACACAACTAATCCCAATGAAGATAACATTAAATAAATTTCGTTTGAATAAACAAAACTAAATTTAAAAATAAATGTTGGCAAATAAGGTTTAATAATATCAATAATGTCACTTGTTTGAATTTCTAGTACTTCAGCCAAATTTTGCTCTGTATCAATATAAGAAGAAATTTTAATCAAATAGTAAGTTGATAGTGCTGCAAATGGAGCTAAATAAATTAATAATTTAAACATTTAAATTATATTTTCTTTTTTAAAGATTCAAACTCAAGTATTAATATTTTTTTCTTCAACTTGAAAATTATCAATTAAATCATAAATTTCATCAAAATATTTAAAAATTAAGATCAATGCAATTGAAAAACCAATTACTGTTTTTGCTATAAGTAAAATTCAATATGTGAATTGTGATTTTATTAAAACATCAAAAGCAGGTAAAAAAAGAAAAACAATAGTCAAAATTATTAAAGGTGCAATTCCTCTAATTTGTCTTGCAAATCTTTTTGAAGTTTTATAAATAAGATTTACATTCATCTTTCTAATTTCCTTTCTTATTGAGTAATCATAGTTATTTTACTATATTTAACTTAAAAATTATTATAAAAAAACAACTTTTAATATGTAAAAGCTGTTTAGTATTAAAGATCAAAAAAAGTCTAATTAAATGTGATCGTAAACTCTTTCAATTTAAAAGAGTCTTTTACTTGCTTTATTGGCAAATTTATTTTTTAATCTATCTTCAAATAAGACATAATGCTCATCTAGTTATAACTTGATATTTTTTTGTTTAAATTATTTTTTTAACTCTTTATTAACAGGTTTTACATTTATTTCGCTTTGTGTTTTTCTATTAATAAAGTAATTTGTCAATTGTCCAAATCCAATAATAATTGCAATTATTGCAATAGCTGCAATAAATAATCAAGCAATTCCTGGTAAACCAGCAAGTGCATTTGGGTTATGAATTTCTAAGAAGAAATATGGATATCCACTATGTTTTTGTGCTAATGATCAATCACTTCCATATGCTCTATAAACCATTTCTCCACGAATTAATGCAAAAAATAAATAAACTAAAGGATATGCCATTCCTAAACCAAATTCTTTTTTAAAGAATGCTCCATAACCTCTTTTTTCATATTTAATTGTGTTAAAAAACATTACATAAATTAACATCATTAATGGTGATAAAGTATGAATTGCTGTATTAGTAATTCAAAATTCTGCACTTAATCCACCTTTTGCAGCGATTGGAGGTAATAATAAAAAGTTAAAAATTACTCCTGTAATCATAATATAAACAGTCAAAAGTAAAGTTACTGTTCTTGATAGAACAAAAGAGTTTTTATTTTCTCCTATTTGATATCTATGTTTTGTTGCAGCCACTATAAATCACACAGCAATAAAAATATTTGATTGAATTGTAAAATAACTAAAGAAATTCAGAGTATAACCAAAATAGTCATATCCAATTGGTTCTCCACCTTCTGGTTTAAAAATAGCTCAGCTTGAATAAATTGGATTACCCTCATCATCCATTTTAATTGTATCAATACTTAAAATCCCTGAAATGTATTGATAGATTAGAAATCCAATAATATTTAAAGCACCAATTACTTTAAATCAAAATTTTCAATCTTTTAAATCTTGGACCTTTGTATACATGTCTTATATTTTCCTTTCAAAAATAAAAAATTATTACTATGTAATAATTCTTTTTATTAATTTATCATATTTATTAACTAATTTTTTGTGTTTTAGTTCAATTAATTGAACTTTTTTGTCATCTTCTATTTTTGAATTGACATATCTTTCACGTACAACATCCATTTCTTGGTGCTGAATTGTTTTATATAATTGTACTAATTGATTATTTGGATCACTTCGTCAATTTTTATTGCCTTTCAATGAATGTAAAATCTCTTTTGCATCAAGTTCTTTAGTTTTATTAATCATTTTTAAGTCATATTTATAAATATGAGCCAATTTGGCATTTGTCAATTTAGCAATTTTATTTTGATCTGTTGTTAAAGCAATTTTGTGATCATAGTAATTAATAAAGAAATCCTTATTAATTTGTAAAACATTTAAACATGCTTGTTTATATGTTGGTGATTCAAATTTATCTGGTTGATCTATAAAGTAATTATTCTTTTTACCTTTTTTATAGTTAACAGTAAATGCAATAAATGCAACTAAAGCAGCAGGAATTTCTTTAAAACTGTTACATAAGAAGAACAATCAATCTCTTGATCCATCAGTTGAAGCCCCTTTTGCAACAGCTCATCCCATAAAGATAAACGAAATTTCAAAGATTAACGATCTTGAAACATTTGTAATTAAAGCTAATTTAGCATTTCCACTTCCTTGGAAGTATCCTATCACTGTAAAAGTGAATCCAGCTAAAGGCATAAACGCAAGATAGGCAAATAATCATCAATGTAAATCAACTGGTCCTGAAAATAGTTGAATCATTTGTTTTGATAAAGCCAATACCATAATTCAAGCAAATGTCATTCAAATAATTGAAAGAATAAATTGCATTTTAAACATTTTTATCATTCTTTCACGTTTTTGAGCCCCTTCATTATAAGAATAAGTGATGGTTGCTCCTTGCATACATCCCACTAATGGAGCATAAATAATATTCAATCAAGGAAATGCAGAAGAAAGAATAATAATTGTTAATGAGATATGTTCTGTAGGATTTAAAGTAGCACTTCCATTATTAATCATTGCTTCTTTGAATGGAACAAAACTCTCTGCATCAAAAATTAAAATATAGCGTTTGGTTAATTCTTCTAATTGTGCTTGACTTACCATTTCTGGTAGATCACGAATATTTGAGATTAAAATTGTTGATGTAAATGACACAATTGCAAATATAAGGTTACCAAGCATTGGACTTAAACCATTAAGTCAAATTGAACCTGCATCATTTCATTTAAATTTATAAGTTTTTAAATTAATTCTTAATAAACTATCTTTTTGAATTCAAATATAAATAACACTTGCAACAATCATAAAGATTCAAGCAGTTATACTACTCATAACTGCTCCTTTCATTCCCATATGAAAGACATCCATATAAATAATTCCAGCAACTGTGTTAATAACAACTCCAATTACATTAATTCAAATTACAAATCAAACTTTTCCTTCAGTTCTAATTAATGTTGATAAAAAGTTTGCCAAAGTTAATAGTCCAAATGTTAAAACAAATAAACTTACATATTCACTTGATAATTGATATTGTAATGATTTTGCTGGATCTGAAATGCCAGCTTGAGTTGTAATCATCAATGGATATAAGAAATTTAATGCAATTGTTGCAATTACTATTAAAAATAGAGTTTGAATAAACCCAGTTACCACTGCGTTATCCATTTCTTGTTTGTTTCTTCGGCCCATTGCTTGACCAAATTTAATACTTGTTCCAACTGAAGTAAATAAACTCAATGCAGTTGTCACCATAATAACAGTATTTGAATATTGAGTTGATACATTTATCAATTGTTTGGCAATATTTGTTAAATCTAAATTTTGATTAATAATACCATCATTTGCTCCAATGATATAAAATTGAATATTGCCTTCTAATTTTGCAATAATTTCATCAATTGCAAAATTAATTGTCAATTGTTTATCAACCATAACAAATAACGAATTGACAACCATTATTAAAATCATTGGTCCTGCCATAAACATTAATGATTTAAAAGGAGTGGCATATCTTAAAATCCACTCTCTTCTGGTTATAGCTGACTCTTGTTTGACTAAATTTTCTGACATTGTTAAAAACCTACCTTAATAAAAAAGATTAATTATGTTTTACTTAATTAATCTTCTTGAACTTCTTCTTTTTTATCTTCGTTTTCAAGTTCTTTAATATATTTATCAATTTTTGAAGATATTCTAAAGTAAAATAAACCCGCATCTAATGCTCCTCGAGCTCTAAACTTTTCAACATGATCTATTTTTTTATTAACGCGTAAAAATACGCTTCCCCCAATAATTGCAAATATAAACATCAAATTTAAAACTAAACATAAAACAGCAATTCCAATAGTTATTCCAGTTCAACTTTTATCACTAACTACTAAAAAAATTGCACTACAAATAATAGAAAATATAAAGAATATAATAGAAACAATTAAAGTTTTGAAAACTGATTGTTTCACATTTAAAACTTTTTTAGACATATTCAATTTCTCCTATTGTTTTTTTAATTATAGCATACTCAAAAAGTATAGTATATTTTATTTACTTTACTTTTTGTGATTTTTGCTTTACAATAAAAAAAGATAAATGTAAGGGGTATCAAACTATGAAAAAACTACTTTCAATTTTGGGTTCATTTGGAATGTTTACAACAACTGCTGTAACTACTTCTTTTGTCGTAAGTTGTGGTTATGTAATAACAATACCTCTTCAACCTCGTAATTTAGAAGACTGTACTACTTATTTAGAACAAACACTTAATCAGCTTTATGAATTAAATTCTAAAAAAGAATGATTTCAAAAAGATATTCAAAAAAAACTTGATAGAAAAGAAATAACAGAAGAACAAGCAAATCAATTAAATAAAAATAATAAGGATGTACAAAACTATATTAAATTAAATCAAAATAGATTAGCTATGAGTGTTCAACAAACATACTATTCTAATGGTGATTGAGAGTCTGAATACAAATATTACAAAAATCTCATTTCTAATCTTGAACGTATGTATGCATCTGATTCAACAAATAAACATATTGATGAATTAATTATTTGACTAGATGAAGCATATGCAACATGATCATAATAATTTAAAATTACATTAAAATTTTAGTGTAATTTTTTTTATAATATATATAGGATAGAGGTGTATTTATGAAGAAATTTTTAACTTTTTTATCTTCAATGACTTTGACAGCTTCTTTAATTATTACTACTAGAAATGTTGTAGCATGTGGACCAGTTTACAAAATTAAAGTACCAGATATGCCTACAACTGTTGAAGAGGCAAATGAAATAAAATTAATAACTCTAAAAGAGTTAGAAAAAATTCAATATAAAGCAGTTGAAATCGGTAATGATATTGAAGAAAAAGAAAAAAGTGGTCAAATAACTGCTGAAGAAGCAAACAAAATGCGCCACGATAATCGTGTATTTCAAGCAGCTCTTCAATATAATTTTCTATATTCAGCAGCAGATTTCAAAATTATTCAATTTGGTGAGAATGGTGAAGAAGAATTACTTGCTAATTCTGACTACATTAATGCTCGCTCATTATGATTTGTAGCAGATTTATTGCCTCAATTTCATTCTAAAACAGTTGAAGTATTTAAAACATTAGATACATGAGATTGACCTGAAAAATAATCATGCTTGGAAATTCCAAGTTTTTTTATTGCTAATTTAAAATTATTTAAATAAAACATGAAAAAACTCCATACAGTTATGTAATGGAGCAATAATAATTTATTTTAACCTAAGTTTTTTGTTCTATCCAAAACATTATTTTTATATTCATCAAGACCTTTTGGATAAGTTGTCAGTCCTGTTAAATAATCTTCAATATAATATTTTAAATCTTTATATTCTTTAATAGGTCACCCATTTTCTTCAATATTTTTTTGAGTTAATAAATAATATCTATAGGTAATTTCACATAAATCAATATAATATTGATATGCTAGATAAACACTTTCAGAATTTTGTGAAAATCATTCATAAAGTTCTTTCGCTTCTTGAGTATCACCTGGTATTAATGATCCATCACTATCAATAGTGTAATCTACCTTGTTTCTATCAAATAACGCTTTTACATCAATCTCTCATTGAATAAAACTATAATCTCATTTTTGATGAATTTCATTATATAGTTTTTTTAAATCTTGTTCATTTAAATCAATATATGGATCTTGTGGTCCATCAATTTGAACTTTAATTTTTGCTGCCTCAAATCCTGGAGCATTAATTTGTAAATATTCTGCATTTGAAGCAACTAATCCTGAAATAATATATAAACTTGTATTATTTGATTTTTCTCATCTAGCAACTAATTTTTGCTCATTTGAAGTTATAACTTCAAGATTAGTTGGCAATTCTTGGTTATCTTTACTACTAATATAAATTCTTTCTGGTTCGAAAGCTGTAATTTCCATTTCATTAATTGGTGAAGTAAGTCCCCCATTATTTTCAAGTTTTACTTCAAATTCTCTTAATTCTTCTCCAAAAAGAGTTGTAATATGTGTTGTATATTCACTTCACATATAATTTCCTTCTCCAAGAACTCATAGACATTCTTTAATTGTTACTTTAAATTCAATCATTTTGTCTGATGTTGATAAAGTAGTAATATTTATATAAATTGTTCCTACTTCGATACTTGGATCTTTTTCATCTTCTACAACACTTGTATGAGCTGCTTTTGCAGCATCAAGTGCTCTATTAATTAAAACATCTTCAGCAATTGCTTCAGAATATCTTGTATTTAATATTGGTTTAATAGCATTTAATATTTTTTGTATATTTGCACTAACATTTGGCTCTCCACAAGCAACAACTGTAGCTGAGCTTGTTGCAACTAATGATAAACTTCCTAATAAACATAATAACTTCTTCATGGTTAAGCACCCCCTAGATAATTATTGATATTTATTAATTATACTTGTTAAAGTAACTTAAAGCAAAAAATAGAACTCTCTTAAATCAAGGAATCATAGCATTTTAGAAAGAATTTCAAATATTTTGTTGCGTTTTACAACTTCAAATATAAAAATGATAGTTAAAAAATGCAGTATTTACTGCATTTTTTAACTATTAAATTGTTTTGCTAACTCTTCTAATTTTTCTGCAACTATTTCATGAACGTATTTTGTTGGATGAACAAAATCTGTAAAGAAATATGAGTCAATATCTGGCATATCATCACCATTTTCTGCTATACTTCTATAAGTTTGCATATTAGCTTCAATATTTAAACTTATTCCAGTAAATAAAGCTCGATTTTGTATATTGTTTGTTACAAGCTCACTATATTCAAGATAACTCATTACATCTTTAATTTGGTTATCACCACTTGGTAGTAATTCTTTAATATCAAAACAACTTAAATCTTGATTTAATAAAGTTGCACAAGCATTTAATTTTTCCAAATTTGCTGCAGCTGAATCAGTAAATGCATATTTCTTTTCAGTTTTTTCTCCTTTATTTGGATCAATAATTCCTTTTTCAATCATTAATTGTTCATGTTCATTTTGAAGATTTTCAAAATCACTATAAATATCATAAATTTTTATATTAGATGAATAAAAGTTTTGAACATATTTAACAGTATCTAACATCATTTGATTAAATTCTTTTGATATTTGTTGAATATATTTAAATTTATCATTATTTTGATTACTATCTTCAACATATCTTGGAACAACTGATACATCTGGAGGTGTTCCTACAATTACATTTTCAATTCCATTATTTAATAAAGTAAATAAAGCAATTTTGATTTTTTCCATAGCCTCTGTTAATAATCTAGTTTGAGCTTTTCTATCATCTTTCAATTCTGCAAGAGCAAATAAATCATTTCCTCCAATTTCTAAAAATACTAAATCATTTGTAGAATCTTCAATATGATGCTGAGATACTAAAGCCTCAGCTTGTTTATCAATTGTAACATCATTTAAAAGTATACTAGTAACATCTTTAACACTAGATCCAGTTGCTCCACCAATTGAATAGTTTCGACCATATTCATATTTAGGTTTTATATTCCCCATATTATATGGATCAGAAAATTTATTGCTTGATTTTATTTCTTCAAATCCCAATAAATTATTTAATTCTACACCAGCTGTTGGACCATTACTAAAATTTGAATGAAATACTTGTTTTTCATCATAATATCCATAACCTCCAACTCCTTTTTCAGGCTCTGTACTAGCAAAATTAAAATTTATATTACTTCTAACTGCAATTTTGCCATCAATTAATATTAATTTAAGAATTTTTTCAATTGCTGGGGGTAATTCTACTCCTAATTCTGGAAATGGAACTAATAATGTTTGAGAAAACTTTTGATTTATCAAAGTTGTTAAACCATTATCATCACTTAAACTATCTCCAACTATAAAGTAATTTGTAAATCCTGAATCTGAAGGAGTTTCTGGAGCATACGTTGCATCATCTAGTTTTTTTATATTTTTACCAATTGTTAAAGGATCAATTTGGGGAGCATTTTTAATTGTACAAGCAACTAGTGAAGTTGTTGTTGCTGCTACTAATGCTAAGTTTGCTAATAAAACTAATAATTTTTTCATTATTTTTCTCCCCCTTTATTTTCTGGTTTTAAAGTTTTTTCTTTTTTAGTTTTTGTTTTTTTCTCTGTTACTGTATTTTTTAGTGCAAGATAACTAAACACTGCTCCTGCTGGAATAATTGCAATATTAAAATAAAATAAAACATATGCAAATTTCATTAATCCTAATGCCGCAATAAAGTTTGGATGATATAGATCATCAACTGTTACAGGTGTTTGAGCATTTTTTTGAGCTTGTTCTAATGCTTTAGCACTATCTTTAAATGGACTTAATGAAGGACTAATTGCTGAAGGTGCTGTTGCATTACTTAATGAAATGATTTGTTGATTTAGAAATCAAACTTTATTATTTACTAAATATGATCCAATACTTGAATTAACAACTAATCCTGTAATTCCTGGTCCTTCATATTGCAAGTATGATTCATAGACATCTTGATTTAAAATTGTTTGTTGGTATAAACCTATTTCATAAGTTTCCTCAGCAAAGATTTCTGTTGTTCCATTTTTGTGAAACATTCATTGAATTCCTGTATTTACAAAACCATATGAATGATATTTTTGAGCAATTGCTTCATCAAATTCAATAAAGTTTAATCCCACATCATGTAAATCAATTTCCTCTTTTGCTTCAACTTTAGCAGCTCAATGATCGTCATATCATTGATTTGCAAAATCTGTATAAGCATCAACTAATGTATTTTTTTCCTCTTCGTTCATTCAGTTGACAGTTGATAATGCATCAGCTACATAAGATTTTTTAATTACACTATCCATTACCATACTATATAAAGGGCTTTGTGGATTTACAACAAAAGTTCCCTTTGGCATAATCTTTTTAATTTGTTTTTCAACACTATTAATTAATTTTAAAGATTGTAAACCTACTCCTGGAATTGTTAAAGCAGTTGAAGTAACTCCAAATGCAGCTGTAGCTGCAATTATTGAAAAACCAATAATTCTTCTTTTTTTATTATTATATTTTTTAAACATTTTTTGAGCTCCTTATAAACTCAATTATAAAGTTTTTTTTTTTTTTTTGAATAGAATTGAGTATTTTAATAATTTTTTTATAACTTAAAATAAATTTAGTATTAAAAAACTTAAATCATTTTTTGATTTAAGTTTTTTAAAATTCATTTTTAAATAAATTTCATTTTTAATCAAAAGGCCTTGAAATAATTATTTCTTGGAATCATTTCAAAACTTAAGATATCTCCAACATTTATTTCACTTGCTCTTAAAGAACCTATTTTTTGAATATAAATTATATATTCAGTTAAATTTGTTTCCAATTTATAAGGTTTTAAAATAATTTTATAATTTTCAACATTTATTTCTAAATTAAAATCAAAAATAAGTGGAGAATTATGATGTATTGAGATTTTTCCTTCGTATAAAAAATTTGAGTTAACTTTAAAATCTTTAATTTTTACATCAGAAACAATTTGAGAATTATCAATATCAATTATATCCTCATTAATCATCACAAAATCATATTCTATTGTAAAAACATTAACTGAAATATTTAAATCATGATAAAGATAATTATCATCTCTTATTGCAAAAAATAACTTTACTGATTTAACTAGAATGAATTTAATTTCAATAGTTTTTTGTTCTTGATCAATTCTAAAAGTTAAGTTTTTATTTTCACTTACATTCAAAGATATTTGATTTTTTGGATCTTTAATTTTAAATTTAATTCATATATTTGGAGGATAAGAACTTTCAAGAGGAGTTGATTCATCTAACTCAATTGTTTGAATTTCACCATTCATAATTACATAAAAATCAATACCATGTTTTTTTGAAAGTTCTGCTTTTGAAGTAGCTGATATATAAAATTTTATTTTTTCTCTTTCAGCAATTTCGTTTCACCTTTTTCTGGGAAGAATATTAATAACTCCATTTTGTGAAATTGAAGTTTTTAAGAATTGATTATCAATTAAATTATTAAAGTTATCAAAAGGCTCAATTGAAATTTGAAAATTTGAAAATTCATTTGACTTATTAAGAACAATTTCTAATTCATTACCATAGGAAACACTAAACTGATTTTCATTTAGTAATCCTTGATCTAATTTATGTCCAAAATTTACAACAACAGAAGGATTTGAAAATGTTATATTTTTAATATGTTGATTTTCTACCTTATAAAATTTTAATAAAAATCTTTTTGAATAACGATCAATAATTTCATTTGATTCAATATTTGAATAAAATTTATCATCAATACAATTAGTTGGTTTTTGTTCATTACAACTGTTATCAAATGTTCCGACATTAAATTCTTTAAAATTAGATGAAAATTGAACAAATGTATTAATTACCTCTTGATCAGAATTATAAACTTCATCTAATTTATCAAATTTATCAGTAATATAATTATTAAATTTTTGTTCATATGGCTTATAATTTGGACTTGCACAAGCTATTGTTATTACTGGTAATGTAAACAAATGAATTAGTAAAGTTGAACTTAATATTCTTTTAAGCATTTTATATTATTATAAAATCAAATATTCTAACATTTGATTCAGTTCTTGCTCAATATGCATTTATTGCAGTTGCATATGCAAAAACATTTAGATGAAATTCGATTTCAAATTCAAAATTATTAATTCATTCATAGTTAACAGATAGATCACTTTTCATTTTATTTATGTTTACATATTCACGATGATAAATTCTATTTGTACCAGAATCAATGTTCATAGAAATAGGATAATTTGTAATAACTGTTTCTTCAATAATTAATTCTTTTTCTTGTGTCTTGATATTTTCAAAATAATTTCAATCATTTTTATTATCTCAAGTATATCCAGAAATTGAAAATGCTATTTTATTATTAGGTAAATCTAAAAATTTATTTTTACCTAAAAATGATTTAAAAACAAATTTTTGTTTTCAGTATTTAGTTTGTTCAGAATTATAAGCATTAACTCTTAAAGTACCTGAATTACCTGTTCAGTCTAAACTAAACTTAGTTGTATAATTAAATTTAACAAATCCAGTATATTTAGAACTTTCTTTTGCTTCTAATGTTATTTGATAATAAGAAATTTCTTTAATCAAAAAATCATCAGAAGTAACTTGTGCTTTTGGATTATATTTAAAAATTAAATCAATCATATTTTGCTCTGATTTGGGATTCATTAATATTCCTAATTCATTTTTTTCAAATTGATCTGCTAATAAATCTTTAACAATTTCAGATTTATTAGCAATTTCAACTGTAAATGATAATGAACCTTCAAAATTTCCAGTTCCAACATAAAAAACATTTATATTTGAAAATATAGTCGTATCAATTTGTGGGTAGCTACTTGGAAAATCAAGAAAATATCAATCATCTTGATTTATCAAAAAGTCCTTAAAAATTGCATTTAAATTATCAATCATATCATTATTTGTTTTCTTTGCTTCAGATAAAAATAATTGAAATAATCTATTTTTATTAAAATTACCTTCCTGATCTAAATTATAAACGTTTACTTTTACATCTTTTAAACTCATATCATCTAATATAATAAGATCATCAAGACTTTTATTAATAACATTATTAGAATCAGTTAAATTAACTAATTGTGTGCTTGCCATTACTGGTAGCATAGCCATAAATATTTTATTCATTTTTTACTCCTTTAATTTTGCTATTTTCCTAAAAACTATTTATCCAAAAATAAATATTTTTCTTGATAGATTTTTAATTAAAAGATTAATATATCAAAAATAAATAAGTTATTTCCTATAAACTAGTTAATAGAATTAACACTTATAAATTACATTTGATAACTTAATAGTATCAAATTTTAAAAAACTTACTATTATTTTTTAAAATATATTTAAATTTTGCACAAAAAAATGAACTTTTTTAAAGTTCATTTTTATACATTATTTAGTAATTTTTTTATCTTTAGCAATTAATTCTTCAACAATTTGTTTATTTCTTCTTCTTGTATCTGGAAAATAATGATAACTTACAAAGACTATTCCATCAACTGCCAATATTGCAATTGCTGGAGTTGCAGATAATAAGAAGATAATTGGTACTAAATATCATGTTTCTTTATATTCAGAAATTGATAACAAGTTTAAGATTCCACTATTTAATCCTGGAATAAATAAAGCCACTAAATTTAATGCCATTGCCCCAATACTTGCAATTCATAATGGTTTATTAATAACAATATTTAGTTTCTTGCTTGTTTTTCAATGTGATAATTTGACTAAGCTTGCATAGAAACAAGGAGCACAAGTAATTGCAATAAACATTGCAGTTCTTCCATAATCGCCAATTTCTAATTTTAAAGCAAAGATATAATCATTGCTTCTTAAAATTTGAAATCAAGATAAATCTGGATTAAATTTTTGGCTACTAAATTCAGGTCTATCAAAAATATCTTTGATATAGTTTTCTGGCATCATTGCCATTCCTAAATAAAATGCTCCAATTGTAACACCAGTTGTAAAAATTAAGATTTTAATCATTGAGAATCATATTCCTCTAAAAAGAGAATTTTTACCCTTAATTGGTTTAACTTTCATTAAACTTGGATCATTTGCTCCCATTCCCATTGATAAAGCAATAATTGATTCAACTACTAAATTCATTCACAAAATATTTGTAGCTTCAACTGGTGAAACTGTATTAATTGTTGAAAGAATAAAGATTGATAAAACGTTAGCAAAGTTTACTCCTAAAATGAAAGTAATTGCTCTTTTAATTTTTTGATAAACGTTTCTTCCTTCATTAACCCCTTTGATAATTGTTTCAAAGTTGTCATCGGTTAAAATAACATCAGCAGCTTGTTTAGCCACATCAGTTCCAGTAATTCCCATAGCAACACCAATATCGGCTTTAGCTAAACTTGGTGCATCGTTAACTCCATCCCCTGTCATACTTGTGATGTTTTCACGTTTTTGTAAGGCTTCAACAATTCTCACTTTGTGTTCAGGGTTTACACGAGCAAATACTTTAATTTGTTCAATTACTTCATATAATTGCTCGTCGCTCATCTCATTTAATTGATCACTTGACATTACTTCAGATTCACTATGAGCTAAATCTAATTCTTTAGCAATTGCAAGAGCAGTTACAGCATGATCTCCTGTGATCATTACAACTCGTACTCCTGCATCATGAGCTTGCTTTACAGCATTAACTGCTGATTGACGTACAGGGTCAATCATTGCAACTCCCCCAAGGAAAGTTAAATTACGTTCTAAATCGTCTTTATCAGGTTCATTATCATAGTTTGTATTATAAGCAAACGCAAGTATTCTTAAAGCATCAGCACTTAAAGTTGAAGCAATTGCTAATAATTGATCTTTATCTGCTTGAGTAATATCTCTTTCAACATTATCAACCATAATTTTTGTACAGCAATCCAATAACTGATCAATGGCTCCTTTTGTAAAAGTAGTTTTGACTCCATCAACATTATTAACTGTTGTCATCATTTTTCTTTCACTATCAAATGGCATTTCATCAATTCGTTCTCATTTATCACGAGCATCTTGCTCGTCATAACCAATGATTTCTGCATAATCAACTAATGCAAGTTCTGTTGGATCTCCAATTCTTTCACTTCCTTCAGTAACTGAATCGTTACATAAAACAAGTGATTTTAAGAATAAGTCCATATGACGATCATTTTTTTCTTTAGCATAACTTTTTGACTCTAAAATTTGATTATCCATAATCATTTTTTTAACAGTCATTTTATTTTGAGTTAATGTTCCAGTTTTATCAGTACAAATTACATTAACACTTCCTAATGTTTCAACTGCTTGTAATTTTTTAACAATCACATTTTCTTGAGCCATTCTTTTAGTACTAAAACTTAATGTAATTGAAATAATAGCTGCAAGACATTCAGGAATAACTCCAATTGCTAAAGTAATAGCAACCATTAAGTATTCACTTCAGTTGTTTTTATCTCCTGATAAAAACAAAGTTACAAAGATTAACGCTCCAATTAAGAAACTGATTAAGGCCACAATTAAAGTAAAGAAACTTAATTTCTTCTCTAAAGGAGTATGCTCTTCATCATTTTCATTAATTGATGTTGCAATTTTTCCAATTTCAGTGTTAACACCAGTTTTAATTACAACTCCAATTGCTCTTCCTGCTGTTGTAAATGTTGACATAAAAGCAATGTTTTTCATTTCAGCTAAAATTGTAGTTTTATTATTTATTTCGTGATCAATTTTTTCAACTGGAACAGATTCTCCAGTTAAAATTGATTCATCAATCATTAAATCATTTGATTCAATAATTCTTAATTCAGCTGGCACATATTTTCCTGCTTCTAAAACAACAATATCTCCAGGAACAAGTTCACTTGCATCAATTTCTTGTTGCATATCATTTCTAATAACAACTGCTTTTGGTTTTGACAAACTTTTTAAAGCGTCCATAGATTTTCGTGCTTTAATCGCTTGCACTGTTTCTAAAATTGAATCAATTAAAACAATTGACATAATTACAATACAATCAATAAAGTCTTCAGTTGCAATATGACTAAATCCAGAAGCTGCTAATGGTGCAATAACACTAATTACTGCTGCTGCAATTAAGATTAATTGAATTGGTTCTATTAAAGTTTTTAAGAAAATTACATATCAAGGTGTAACTTTTCCTTGTGGTAATTCATTTTTTCCAATAAGTTTTTGTTTTTCAATAACTTGCTCACTGGTTAATCCTTCTTCAAGGTTTGTTTCTAAACTATTTTCGATAGATTTTTTATTTTTCGACAAATATTCGTCCATTATTTTCCCTTTTCCTTTTTTAATAATTTATTTGTAATAATTTTATATCAAAATTTTATAAATAAAAGAAAATAATATAAAATTATTTTATTAGGAGAAATAACAATGAAAAAACCTCAAATTGAACAAGTAATCAATAATTTTAAAAATCAAATTGTTGGATTGGCAAAAAACATCTTATTACAATTAAATCGCAGTAGTTCAGAGAAAAAATTTGCTTCATTAACTAATAAATCTCTAATCACTTTTTGAAAAGCCATTGATATTTTCCCAATTGAAGAAGATATTAATGTAACATTAGTAGCTACTAAAGTTGCAAGTGACATTGAACAAAGTAGTATGGCAAATCAAATTAATAACTTTACAAGAAGTTATGATCATGCTGGAACTGGATTAATGATGGATGAAATCTGTCAAGCAGAAATTATCAAAATGCTAAATGGATACTTTTTAACAGGAAATATTGATCAAAGAATCTTGCAATATGTTGTTGAACATATTTAAAAAAATCGCTTAATTTAAGCGATTTTTTTAAACTACTTTTAGTTTCTAAAAGTAATATTGCTTTTATTAAAGTTAAGATTTAAATAGAGAGGAATAATAAAAAATGAGAAAAATAATTAAAAAAGATTATGAACAATTAAGCCAAGATATGGCATCAACTTTATTTAATCTCTTAACAAGCAAAGAAACATTAAATATTGCTTTAACTGGAGGAAAAACTCCAATTCGCACCTATGAAATTTTAAAAGATAAATTAAAAGGTATTAAAATTGAAAATAAATATTTATACAATTTTGATGAAATTGGCTATCTAGATAGTGATAATGGTTTTGGGGTAACTCGTGATGACTTAAATCACCTCTTATTTGATCATTTAGATATTGATAAAGAATGTTTAATTCATTTAAATACTTTAAATTGAAAAGAATGACCCCATATTTTGCAACAAAATGGAGGTTTTGATTTCATTTTAATGGGTTTAGGAGCTGATGGCCATTTCTGTGGAAATTTACCAAGTAATACAGATATCAATTCAAAATTAAGATTCACAAAAATGAGTGAACAAGAAACAAAAAAACTTCAAAGTGGTTTAAAAATAGAACGTCCTTTAAGTGGCGAATTTGTCACAATTGGCCCTAAAGAAGTTATGAGTTCTAAAAAAATTGTTATTATTGTCAATGGAGAAGTAAAAAAAGACGCTGTTAAAAAATTATATGAAGAACATATTGACATGAATTGGCCTTCAACAATTTTAACTTTACATAATAATTTTGATTTAATTGTTACAGAAGACTGCCTATAGAATATTTAAAAACAACTATTGTTTAGTTGTTTTTAAATATTCTATTTTATTTGCTCTTTCAATAATAATTTATGATTATTAATTCATTTTTTATAACATATTTTTAATGAAATTATATTTTCTTATTAATTTTGCTTTTATTTTCTTTATTAATAGATTTTAAAATAGCTATTTCTTTAGCAAAATTATATTCAGGTTCTTTAGAATCAATATCATAATGTATACGCATAACATTTAAAGCATTTTTATATGAATTATTAATTTCTTGTAAAAGAACTAATTCAAAATTATATGTCTTATTAATATTTACTAATTTATTTTTGATATCTTGAATTTTTGAATTAACAAAATTATCTATTGGTTTATAATCAATCTCTGTTTTTACATTGCTAATTAATTCTTTAATTTCATTTTTTCTTAAATCAAAGTTTTTTTGTTGCATAATTTCAATTAATTGCTCAGCTTCTTTTAATTTATTTTTTTTAATTAAATTTTTACCTTTTTCCATGTATTTGTCATTAATATTGACTTCTTTTGTTTCAAGTGAATTTAATTGTGTTTCATATTTTAATAGTCTCTGAACTTTTTTTTCAATTTCTTTAATGTGTTTTTGTTCTTCAACTGTTACTAATTCTGGAATTTCATTAAATATATTAATAACTTCTTTTTTGTTTTTTTCATTTATCAGTCCTTGTAATTTCATTATTGATAAAAGTTTTGCTGAAACAAATTTAAGGCTTTGTTTTTCAGTTTTTCTTTCAATATTAAATAATAAAGTAAGTAATATTGAAGCACCAATTGCAATTAAACAAGACAATATATAGAAAATTCCGTTATTCAACTGTGTTAATTGCCCTAAAGGAATACCAATTGAACCAGTTGGATCTTGGATTGGATATTGAAAGGCACCAATAATTTCAAAAATACCTATTCCAGTTTGAATTCTTCCTGTAACTCCAACAAATCCTGCAAATAAACCTGCTATAAATGCTGCTAAAATACCTGATCAAAATACTCTTTTTCTTGGTAAATTAATTCCATATATAATTGGTTCTGTAATTCCTAAAATACCTACTGGAATTAAACCTATAGCTTGTTTTTTAAGGGCAGAATTTTTAGTGATTATCATTAATCCAACCATTGCTCCTCACTGTGCTCAAACAGAAATGGAAGAACCAGGTGTAAATAAAGCATATCCTCCTAATCCAGTAGTTGCAGAAACTATAATTTGAATTGAAGAAATTATTCCCAAAGCCATATGGACACCAAATAAAACACAAATTTGTCATATAGCACAATAAATTCCGACTCCAAGTCCAAATGGTAATTTACCAATATAAAACATTATTACTCCAAATAATCCTTCAAAAATATTTCATAAAGGTAAAAGAATTATAAAAGTTAATGTACATGTTAATAATATAACTAAAAATGGGCGAATTGTTAATTCAATAATTACTGGAATTTTTTTACCTAATCAATCATCTAGTTTTTTTGCAATATAAATTGCTCCAATAACTACAAATAACTTAAATTGTGCTCCTGTAATCACTAATTTTGTTATTTTTTGAATAATTAAATTTAATTCAATATCAGTAATACCTTTAATTTCACCAAAATCAACAATTACTCATTCTCCACCCATACCCATTTCTCCACCATTACTATATAGGATGGGCGAACAAAGTATTAGTGCAATTACTACTCCTATTATTCTTCTTAAATCAAAAAATTTAGAAGCTGAGTAACCTACAATTATTCCAATAAACATTGAACTTGTTTTTCCCATAACAAATAAAATTACTCATCATCATTTTTCATTAAATAATTGTGTTGTATCTACAAAACCAAGTGCAGGCATGACTCCCACTCACGTTAAAATACCAATTATTGCAGAAATCATTCCTGCACTTAAAAAAGCTGGAATAATTGGTGTCATTATTCCGGCAAAAGTTTGTAAAAGTCTACGAAATAAAGTCAATTCCTTTACTTTTGAATTCAAATCAAAATTTCCAAGACTGATTTCATTATCTTTAATAACTTCATCTTTTACTTTATATACTTCTTGACCAATAATAACTTGAAGTTCATTACCATTTCAAATTATTCCTTTAGTAAGATTAATTTTTTTAATGTTTTCTTCATTAACTAATTCTTTGTTTTTAATTGAAAAGCGCAATCTTGTCATACAATTATAAACATTATTATAATTTGCTTGTCCCCCAACTAGATTATTAATTTCCTTTGCAATCTGAGCAAACTTATTATCTTGTGCAAAGAATTCTTTTGGATCAATAATTTTATTTAAAACATCGTTTTTATTAATTAATTCAAATTCTCCAATTAATTCCCCTTGTTTAACATCTCCAACTTTTAAAATATTAAATCTATATTCATCACTTTCAGAATTAATTGTAATTGGACAGACATGGTCTAAACCTGCATTATTAATATAATTAATATCTACAGATATGATTCTCTTGCTAAGATTTACATCACTTTCTATTTCAATTGCATTGCTAAAAGGTTTTCCATCCAAACTAACTGTGTCTAAACCTATATGCATTAAAATACTTAAATCTTTTTCAAGTTCAAAAAAAATTGCATGTAAGCTTTCTGCAATAAATTTTACTTTTCCCATTTCAATTGGCGAAAAGAAATCTTTTTTTTCTTTTCCAGAGGCTCTAATATAAAAACCATCACCAAGCAGTTTTTGACTAAATACACCATCATTTAGTTTATCAATTGAATCAATATAACCATCAACTGGTGCATATATTTTTATTTTTTGCATATTCTAATTTCCTTTCTAACTTCAATGTACAAAAAAAAAAAAAAAAGTAATTTATTTTGGAATAAGTAAAGTACTTTAGTTATTCCAAAATACTTTAAAAAAAGTAAAATTGAAATTTTGAAAGAAAAAACTCAAATCTAATTTGAGTTTTTTCTTTCAATAATTTTTCCTTGTGCAGTTTTTTCATTTCCTCCACCTTTAATATTAAAAGTTTGATGCTCTTGCATTCTTTCAAATGCTTTTATAGAACCATTAGATTTACAAAAAAACATTTTAGAAGTTTGATCAATAATTTCAACATAAGAATTTGAATTATTTTTTAATATCAAATCACAAATAAAATTATAATCTTTATTTTCTAAACCATTTTCTTCTAAAATAAATATTTTAGTTTCTCCATTAATATTTGGTTCAATATTTTTATATTTGTTAAATAAGAAATCTTTTTTCTTTGTCTCTACTTGAACAAAATATTCATTCATATTCTTTTTTAAATCATTTATAAATATTTTAAATTTTAAAAATGAATCTCAATTAAAATTTAAAGTATCTTTTTTGATTTCTAAAAATGTTTCTAAGGCTTGTTCAATATTTTGATCATTTCCAAATTGTTGTTTTAGTTTTGCATATTTATCAAAAAGATTTGAAACTTCTAAGATTTCTTTTTCAGTTAGTTTATTGTATTCATCTTTAATTAATATTTCATTTGTTTTAGCATAAAATCTATAAATATTATTTCCTTTTGATTCAAAATCATAAATTAAGAAATCCTTAATTTCAGATAAATTATTAACATGAGTCCCACTACATAATTGAATTGAAACGTGATCAAATTTTACAATTCTTAAATCACCTTCTAGTTCTTTTTCATTAAATTCAATCGAAAGATTATATTCTTCCTTTGCAGTTTTAGCATCAACTATAATTTCTTCTTTGTTGGCTGTAGTTTGTCTTTTATTTGTAACTATTTCATTTAATTTCAAAATTAAATTTCAATCAACTTTTTCATTAAGTTGCATATCAATTCTTAACCCATTTTCATCATTAAAATACCCTTTACCTAAAGATGTTGGAAACAGTTCTCTTAGAGTATCGAATAATAAATGCGCAGCACTATGGTTTTGACTAACTAAATCTCTATGATTTTTGTCAATTTTTGCAGTTACAATAGAACCTACTTCTATATCTTCAATTAGTTCTGTTTTGTGAACAACTTTATCATCACTAATTGTAAGACCAAGTATTTTATAGTCTTTATTATTGAATTGTATTATTCCTAAATCACCAACTTGTCCTGCTGATTCGGGAAAAAATACAGTTTCTTCTAAATAAAGTAAAGTAAACTTTACTTTATTTAGAAATTCAGTTATTTTAGTTGTAATTTCAAACACATTATATCCTTTAAAATTTTTCAACATAAATTTCCTACTCCTTTTTATTTAATACAATATGTATCAAATAATACTCTAATTATACAAAAAAAATTAAAATTCTAATGTTGAAAATAATTTACCCTTTTATTTAAAAAAGTACTTTAAAATAATTAAATTACTTTTTTAAATATAGATTATATAATGGTATAAATAAACTGATTAAATATAGGTGGATAAAATGAGTATATGAATAATTTGTAGTCTATTTCTATTAGTAATATTAATCTCTTCAGTTGGTTCAATAAGTGGAGTTGGTGGTGGAGTATTATACGTTCCATTATTACTAGTTTTCTTTTCAAGTTCTATTTTAGAATTAGAAAAAATAAAATTTATCTCAACTTTTTTAGTATTAATTTCTTCATTATTTAATGTTTTAATTGAAATATTTAAGAAGCGTTTTAGTTACATTATCTTACTAATAGGTATAACCTTTTCAGTTCCAACAATATTTTTAGGAAATTGAATTAATAGTTTATTAGCAAATGATAATTATTTAAAAATAATCATTTTAGTAATGTTAACAATTGTAACTATTTTATTAATTGTTAATGAATACTATTTTTCTAAAAATAAATTGAAGCAAAAAGATATTTTAGAGAAAAACAAATGAATGTATTTTCAATATAATGAATTTAAATTAAATTGATTATTTTTATCAACAATTGCATTATTATCTGGACTAATAACTTCACTAACTGGGATGGGTGGCGGTCCTATTCTTATGCCTTTACTTCTAATGATTTTTAAATTAGATGTAAAAAATAGTACTCCTATTAGCCATACTTTAATTGCAATCTCAAGTTTTATTACCTTATTTTTTAATTTTGAACTCTTTTCAGATCAAACAATTATGCTTAACCTAGTCCTTCCGCTTTCAATTGCAGCTATAATTGGAGCAATTAGTGCAATTTATTTAAAAAGGATAATAAAAAAAGAAATTATTATTAAGTGAATATTAATCATTTTAATTTGAGCTTCTGAAATTAAAATGTTAATTGATATTATTAATTCTTAAAAAATAAGTTCTATAAATATGTAATTTAACAATAAAAAAGACATGGAATATCTATTCCATGTCTTTTAATTAAAATCTATTGAATATTTAAATTATACAAGTCTTTTTTATTAATATTTACTTTTTGTGATTTTACATTATCAAAGTAAATATTCATAGATTGCACTCCATTAAAATACATTTTAGTAAATTCATCTATAAATTCATAATTTAAAGGTTTTTTAACATCAACAATAATTAATTCATAAAGTTTTGTTAAATTATCAAGCAAAGTATTATATTGGATATTTAATTGGTCAATTTCTTTTTTTAATATATTTGCTTGATCCACATATTTTTTTGTAATTGTTGAATTTTGAATTTCATTTATTTTTTCAAGTAAAGTAATTAAAGTTGCTTGATCTTTTTTTCCTCTTAATTTATTGAATTTTTTAGATAAAACATTTCTTTTACTATTTAAATCAATTTCAAGTTTTGAAATTTTAATTTCTAATGTTCTTAACTTAGAATATTTTTGTTCTAAATCTTTAATTAATTTTTTATTTTCTTTTGTCATTAATTGTTCAAGAGCAGTCATATTTTTTTCAACTACTTGTGGTAAAACAATATTATTTTTTGTAAATAATCTTCTTATATATCTATTAGTTGAACTAATAATAGATTTTTCATCGGCTCTATTTTTTACTAATAAAAGAGATAAAGTAATTCCTACACCTAAAGTTACAATTCATCCAAACATATTTGAAAGTAAAGATGTAACAGAAGCATCAGGTCCTAAAGAATTGATTATACTTAAAATTCCATTTCCACCTTGTGGTCAATTATTTCCCCCAGTAACTCCAATTGCCAAACTTCCACAGGCTGTTGCAAAACAAGCATAGAAGAAAGCTTTTCCATTTGGTAAATTAACCCCATACATCATTGGTTCACTTATACCAAAAATACTTGCTGGCAATGCACCATAAATATTTTCTTTTACTTTTGGATCTTTACTTTTAAATAGAAGTCCAATTCCTACACCCATTTGACCTAAAGCAGAACAAAATATGCAAGTTAATAATGGAATTGCAATATTTACATTTCCTGGATCCATTATACGAGGCAATGTAATAATCATCAGTAATGAGACATGTGCTCCTGTAATTACTAACATTGGTCACAGTAATCCAAAAATAAATCTATCAATTCCTCATGGTACTTTAATTAATAAACCTACCATTTGACCTAAGAATGTTTCTAAAAAACCAATCATTGGTCCTAAAATTAAAAACATTGATACACCAACAGATAAAATTATACTTGGAGGTATTAAAACCATTGAAGCATTTCCTGGAATAATTTTAGTAAAGAAATTCTGTGATTTAACTACTAAATAACCTGCACCAATTCCTGCAATTAAAGAATTGGGCATTCCACCAAGTTTCAATCAAACTACTGGCAAACCATTAGGTTCAACAAATGATTTTGTTTGTCAAATTGGATAACTTCAAGCGCCCATTCCAATTGCCTGTTCTGTTCCAGGAGCAAATTGAAGAATACCTCTAAATAGTAATGGTGCAGATATAATTACTCCAACCATTAAACCATATATACCATTTCCATTAAAATATCTAACTGTAGAATAACAAATAAAAATTGTTAAAAAACTACTACTTGAATAAGCAAGAGTAAATAATATTACTTCAAAAATATTATAGTTTGAATAAATTGATCCTGTATTTACAACTTCAATTACTCCAGTGATTTCTAATATTGCTTTTGTTGCTGTAATTAATGCAGTTCCAAGAAAAACTGGAAGACACGGTAAGATAATACCTTTAAACATGTCCATAGCTTTATTTGCAAATGATTTTTTATTTGGTAAATATTTTTTACCTCCAGTTTTTAAATCAAATTCTCCTGAATCTTTTATCTTAATATATTTATCATAGGCTTCTCTAACTCGATTTACAGCGCCACCAAATATTATTTGAAGTTCATTTCCAGATCAATTAAATCCCTTAACTAAACTAATTTTTTTAATTTCATTTTCATTGATTTTTGATTTATCTTTAATATCAAATCTTAAACGAGTAATACAATTATAATATTTGTTATAATTGCTTTCTCCACCTACTAAAGAATATATTTCATCTGCAATAATAGAAAATCTATCCCTATCATCTAATCCTTTTTCTAATGCTTCTTTAAAGTCAATTTTGGTGATTTCTCTTTTAATTCCTTCAAAAGTTAAAGTTAAAATTTCATCTCCTTTTTTAACTTTACCTTTTTTAATATTTGAAATTTTTCACCCATTAAATGATTCCTCATCAAAAACTATTGCAGTTTCAGTTCGTAAATTACTTTCTTTAATTTCTCTCATATTAACGTCTACAATTTTAGAGTTTAAATTTACAATTTGTTTTTCTGTTACATTGTAATTAAATGGAGAACCTTTTAATGTAACTGTATCTAGACCAATATGAACAAGAACAATTGGTCCTTCACTGCTTTTCTCAAAAAAAGCATGTTTAGTATTAAATATTTGTTCAATACTTCCTGCAGAAAATACTGAATAAAATTCTTCTACATCTTTTAATGGTTTTAAAAAAATCCCATCACCCAACATTTTTTCGCTAAATACACCATCATTTAAATTTTCAATTGATTCAACTTCACAATCAATTGGGGCATATAATTTTAATTCATTCATTTATTCATTTCCTTTCATATATATTTATACAAAGAAAACAAAAAAAAGTACTTTTTGTTAGAAAAAGTACTTTAATTTTTAACACATCTAAAACTTAAATTATTTGAAGTTGAATTTGCTATATTTCCATTTCTTCCATGAACCTTATATCTTCGACAATAATTATCATGACACAAAAATGATCCCCCGCGTATAGCATATTGAGCATTTTCAATATTTTTATAGACATCTGAAAATAATGTATTTAAATAATTATTGTCATTAAAATCTTTCAGCTCAACTCATCGTCTATTTAAACATCATTCTCAAACATTGCCACTCATTTGATAAAGACCATATCCATTTGGAGTATAGCTCTTTACTGGTTTTACTTGAGGTAGCTCCTTTTTATTATCCCACTCAGGAAATTCACCATTTCATATATTACAATTTCTTTCTCCATTAATATAGAGCTCATCTCCTCATGGATAAGGTTTTTTTTCTAATCCTCCCCTAGCTGCAAATTCTCATTCAGCTTCTGTTGGTAATCTCAATCCAGCTCATTTACAATATTCAATTGCATCTTTTCTAGAAACATGAACAACAGGATGATCTAATAAATCTTCAATTGAAGAATTAGGTCCAAAGGGTTGCTTTCAATTAGCACCAATTACTTCATATCATCAAGGTAAGCCTTCAACAATGTTACTTATTTCTTTAATTTCTTGAGAAATAGAATCTCTAAACACAAAAGATTTATTATTATGTTCTGCATCAGTTATATAACCTGTTGCATTTACAAACTTTTGAAATTCTTGATTTGTAACAGGAGTTGATGCTATTTCAAAATCATTTACATTAACAATAACTTCAGGAGATTCTAAATCATAAGCAAAACCATCACTTTTATTTGATCCCATTACAAATTGATGTCCCTTAATTTTTATCATAGCACTTATATTTCTAATCCTAATCTTTGATATATTTCAATTGGGGTATCTACCTCTTTTAATCTTTTGATTAATTTATTGATCATTTCTTGTTCTAACTGTGAATCTTTAATTGGAATTAATTGTTCGGGATCATTTTCCATATCAAAAAGTAGATTTCCATATTTATATGAATCAATATAACCATTTGCAGGTAAATTTATTTTCATTAATGGAACTCCATCAGAATATCTTGAACCTTCAACATAAGTCATATGTTTTAATAACTCTTTTGGTAAAAAACCTCTCATTAAATTAAAATTTAATGTATATTGTGCATTAGGAGAATTTGAACTATCCTTTGATGCTCTCATATATACATATTTTCCATCGAAAATACCAACGTGTCCCATATTCATACCAAATAATATTGACTCATGATTTTTTTGTTTTTCTTTTAAAAGTTTTAATAAAGATTTTCCATCTCGATCATAATCATCAGATATTTTAAAATAATCTAAAATTGTTTTGGGAATATCTATTGTTTGGGCAACTTCAGAAATTCTTCCCCCATCTAATTCTTTAAATTCTGGTATGTGTAAAAAGAATGGAGTATGGATAATTTCATCATAGAATGGAGCTAAATTTTTTCCAATAAAATTATGCTCTCCGATTGAAAAACCATGATCTGTATTAATAATTAACATAGTATCTTCTCAAAGATTATTTTCATCAAAGAAATCTAAAACTTTACCAACATATTTGTCTACCATACTAATTAAAGCTGCATATTCTTTTCTAGTTGCCAAAATTTCTTCTTTGTTTTCTTCAAAGTCAATATCTTGGTATTTTGGAAAGTTTGGACGAACTTCAGAATCTGTACAACCATAAAGTTTTCTATATTCTTCTGGCACTAAAAATGGTTCATGAGGATCAAAACATTCTATTTGCAACAATCAATTATCTCTATCTTTAAACTTATTTAAAAATTTTAAGCCAGCATTTACAGTTTTAACACTTGAATAATCTTGTTCTTTTATTCAATGTGCTCGATTTTCAATATTAAATTCCATATTTTTTCTTGGTTTATTTAAATAATGTTCATTTTTATAGTTTAAGTCTTTAGTTACTGGCATTCATCTATCAGTTTCTTGACCCCTAAAACCTTCTCAAGTGTCATATCTGTTGTGATATGTTGAACCTCCATCCTCTCAATAATGTGAGTGGTCTGTCACTAAATGAGTATAAATATTATTTTTTTTCAATATTTCAAATACAGAATTATCAAATGGTTCAAGTTGGCCTCACCCACGGTGTAAAAAATTATATCTTCCAGTATGCATTTCTCTTCTTGCAGGCATGCAAGGCATACTGCCTCCATAAAATGTATCAAATGTAATTGCTTTATGTTCTAAACGCTCAAAATTTTTAGCTTTTACTCAATCATTTCCATAATTTGGAAGATATTTTCTAGTTAATGTATCAAACATTAAAATTACAGCTCTCATATAAAACTATTTATTCCTTTCTTATTCTCTATAGATTATAAAGATATTTTTATAATTCATCAGTTTCTCTGAATTTTTTAAATCATTCAAATGATTTTTTCTTAAATCTATCTCCGCTTCCTTTATGATAATCATCATAATCTACAAAAATTAAACCATAACGTTTTGACATTTCATTTGTTGAAGCAGAAACGACATCAATTGGAGTTCACATAGTATATCCAAAAACATCAACTCCATCATTAATTGCATTTGCAATTTCAATCATATGATTTTTTAAATATTCAATACGATAGTCATCTTCAACCGTATTATTTTCATTTAAAGTTTCAATTACACCAATTCCATTTTCAGAAATAAATAAAGGTAATTCATAGCGATCTCATAAATCGTTTAATGTAATTCTTAACCCCACTGGATCAATTTGTCATCCTCACTCTGTTGCTTTTAAGAATGGGTTTTTACCAATTCTTAACATATTAGCTTCTGTTTCTTCTCTGCTTGCTTTTGCAACAGTTCCAGACATATAATAACTAAATGTTAAATAATCAACTGTATTATTTTTTAAAATTTCTAAATCAGATTCTTTAATATCTAATTTAATTCCTTTTTCTTCAAAGAAAGTTTTCATATATGTTGGATACTTTCCTTTTGCAACCATATCAAAGAAAAAGTATCTTGCAATTTGTTGAGTATGAGCATTTTCTCATACATTTTCTGGATTACAATCTAAAGCATAAGTTGTCATATTGGCAATCATACATCCCATTTTTAAATTACTTGATATTTTTCGTGCTTCTGCAATTGCTTTTGCTTGAGCAATAAATTGATGATGCAATGCTTGATATGAATCTTTTAACATTTCTTTTTTATCGCTGTACTCTGATGTAAATAAACCTGATCCAGTTTCTGGAGATCAAATTGCTACATTAATTTCATTAAATGGCAATCAATAAGTGACTAAATCTTTAAATTCTCTCATTACTGTTGATGCATATTTTACATACATATCAATTACTTGATAATTTTTTCATCCTCCATATTTTTCAATAATAGGATAAGGTAAATCAAAGTGTTGGATTGTAGCCATTACTTCAATTCCTTGTTTTTTACATTCTAAAAATAAGTTGCGATAAAAATCTAAACCTTTTTGATTTGGTTCTTTTTCATCTCCATTTGGAAATATACGACTTCAAGCAATTGACATTCTATAAATGTTCATTCCAGCTTCTTTAAACAAAGCAATGTCTTCTTTATATCTGTGATACATATCAATTCCAAATCTTTTTGGATAATGTAATCCCTCTTTATTTTCAATTGAAGCCAAATAATCTGCTTTTGTTAACTTTCTAAGCTCTGTCATATCTTTTCTATTTAAATTTGGATTATATGCTCTCATTTCTGAGATTGTCAATGATTTACCATCAACATCATATGCTCCTTCAACTTGTGAAGCAGCTGTTGCTCCTCCTCAAAAAAATTCTTTTTTAGGAAACTTCATTTTTTAATTCCTTCTTTCTAAAATTCACTACCGTTTGTTTTAATAACATTTTGATATCAATAGAAACTATCTTTTCGATATCTTTTCATATCTTTTAAATCAAATTCATCACGATTTACATAGACAAAACCATAACGTTTTGAAATTCCTTCATGAGTTGATACTAAGTCAATCGCACTTCAAGGGTTATATCCAATCATTTCAACACCTTCATCAATTGCTTGTGCCATTTGTTTAAAGTGTTTTGTATAATATTCAATTCTGTGATCATCATGAACTTTTCCTTCAGCTGTTAATTGCTCACGTGCACCAATTCCATTTTCTGTAATTAAAATTGGTAAATTATAGCGATCATAAACTGCTTTTAAAGTATTTTTAAATCCAATTGGATCAATTTCTCATCCAAATTGAGTTTTTTCTAAATTTGGATTCTTAACAGCTTTTCCAAATCCAGGTATTCCCATCACTATTTGTTGGTCAACTTTATCTCCAACTTTTTCATCTTTTTCCATCATTTCAACAGTTAAAGTTGAATAATAGTTTAAAGCAACAAAGTCTGGTTTTGCACTTCTAATTTCTTGCATATCTGCTTCACTTGGATTAAATTCATATCCTTGTTTTTTAATAAGTTTTAAGAAAAAAGGGTTATATTGACCTTTACATACAATATCTAAAAACAGTCAATTGCGCAAAACATTAAAGTTAAATGATGCACTATTATCTGCTGGTTTTGAACTTGCAGGATAAACATCAGAAATATTTGGTGCTGGACCAATCTTTCCATTTGGCACCATTTTTCTAAATAAATTAATGGCTTTCGCCTGAGCTAAATTTAAATTATGAAATACATGTCATCTAACTTTCTCTCATTCTTCTTTGTTATTAACAACACCAATAATATGTCCAGCCATAATAATGACATTTAATTCATTGATTGTTAATCAATATTTAACTTTTGAACCAAAGTTTTCAAATAAAACACGACCAAATTTTTCAAAAGCTTTTACAGTTTCAAGTGATTGTCATCCCCCTTTTTCTTGTAAAGCTGCTGGTAAATCAAAATGATACATTGTAATAATTGGTTCAATATTGTGTTTTAACAATTCATCAATTAAATTATTATAAAACTCAATTCCTTTTTGATTTACTTCACCATCACCATCAGGCAAAATTCTTGTTCATGCAATTGAAAAACGATATGATTTAAATCCCATTTCAGCCATTAAAGCTACATCTTCTTTTCAATGATTATAATGATCTGATGCTACTTTAAAGTCTGTAATATCTTTTGGATAATATTGATTGTCAAGATCTTGAACACTTAATCCCTTTCCATCAGTGTCATAACCACCTTCAAATTGATAAGCACTACTTGATGCTCCTCATAAAAATTCTTTTGGAAATTTTGTACTCATTTTATATACTCCTCCTAAATTTATTATTATATATTTTAAGAAAAAGTACTTTTTTTGTAAAAAAGTACTTTTTGTGATTATTTTTATTTAGCTATTAATTGTTTAAATTGTATTTTTTCTTGCTTACTAAATAAGATATCTTCTTGATCTTTAATTCCAAATGAAATTTCAACTGAGTATATTCCATTATATAAACCCGCATTGTAATTTAAAATTGGAGCGAATTTAACAAGTTTTTCAATATTTGCCAATATCTCGACTCTGTTTTCATCTAATTTTGTAGTAAGTTTTGCATAATTTTCTAATAATGATTTATTTACATTTGTTAAATCTTTTAATTGAGATTCAATAATTGATTTTTTATCATCTAAATTAAATATATTATATGCTGCAATTGCTTTTTTAACTATTTCGTGGTCTGCACCATCTTTTTCAGTCAATTTTTTAGCTTTTAAATATAGTTTTTGTTTGATTTTTTCTTCCTTAGATTTTAAAGTTATTAATTTAATATCTAATTTAGATTTTGCAGACATATATTTCATATAATCTTTAAATACATCTTTACCTTCCTGAATTGAATCTAAATAATTTTTTTCTAAATTAATTAATTGTTCTTCAATTGTTTTTACTTCAACTCCATTTTTAATCATAATTTTTTTAGACATTTTATTAATTTTTTTGAAGATATTTTTAGTATATTTAAATTCATCTCATTTTTCTTGGTAACTAATTAAGGTAAATCCAATTGCAGCTCCAATTGCAATAACTCAAGATAACACATATAATAATTGATCTGTAAATGTACCAATACCTGTGACTGCAAATACTCCCATTCCAGCTGGCCTAACAGCTTTAATATCTAAAATACCAAGAAATAATCCCCCAACAAATGCTCCAAAACAACCTGCTAAAAATGGTTTTACTTTTGGTAAATTTGCACCATAAATAATTGGTTCTGTAATTCCAAATACTCCCGCTGCAAGAGCTCCTACACTAAAGTTCCTTAAATTAGAGTTTTTAGTAATGATAGCAACTCCCATTCCAGCTCCGACTTGTCCAAAAACAGCAATTGTAACAACAGCAACTAAACTTGAAGGAACTGCTGGTTCCATCATAATTGTTCCAATCATAACAGACATAATTACTGCAACATGAACTCCAGTTAAAACTAAAATTTGTCATAAAAATGCAAATAATGCTACTCCTAATCCTAAAGGAATTTTTTCAAATGCTGTTACTGTTAAACTTAGTCCATATTCAATAAATGATAAAAATGGACCAAATACAAATAATATTGGCACAATAGTCAATAAGTAAACTAATAGTGCTCTAAAAATAATATCAATTGTTGAAGGCATTCATGTTTTAACTCATTTATCTAAATAAGTTACAAATAGTGCAGCTGCAATAAATGGCAAAACACTACCCTCATATCCTTTAATTAAAATTGGATAATCACCAATTTTAAATAATAATCAACCAATACCTGCTTTTGGATCTTGTACAAAATCTCCAAAACCAGCAGTTGTCAATTCTGTTGGTGTACCATAGAAAAAGAATCTTGAAGTTAATGTTAATCCTACTAAAATACCCAACATTGTGTTTCCACCAAAGTATTTTGTAGCTGAATAACAAAACATAACACCAATTAAATTTAATCCCACTTTACTTAAAATATAAAATATCGCTGAAGCTAAATCTTGATCTCCAGGATTTCCAGTAACTGCATTAATAACACCTGCTTGTTCTAAAACAGATTGAATTGCTGCAAGTAATCCAACACACATTAACAATGGAATTAAAGGAGTCATAATTCCAGTTAACATAGCCAAAATTCGTCTAAAAACTGGTGGTTTTTGAATTAAAAGTTTATTAGTTTCAACTTTACCTCCATATTCTTGAATATTTGCAATTTCATCTTTTACTTTATAAACTTCCCCTCCAATAATAACTTGAAGTTCATTACCATTTCAATTAGTTCCTTTCACTAATTCATTTTTTTCAATTAACTTTAAGTCAACTTTATTTTTATCATTAATTGCAAATCTCAATCTTGTCATACAATTGTAAACTTTAGAGAAATTTTGTAATCCTCCAACATTTCCAATAAATTGTTCTGCTGCAACTGTATATTTAGATTTAAATTCTCTTAATTGATAAATATCATCATTTTGTTTATCCTGTTTTTGAACTTTTAAAGTAATTTTTGCCTTTGCAATTAAATCTCCTTGCTTAAATTCTTTTTTATTTTCTAAATGTATAGATATACTTTCAATGTTTTCTTGATCAAAACAAATTGGTGTTTCAATTGAAAGATTTGAACTTTTAATTTTTTCAAAATTAACATCAACAATATTTGTTTTTAATGTTACTTGGTCTTTTTCTTTAACTTTAATTTCAAAAGGTTCGCCTTTTAAATTAACAGTATCCATACCAATATGCATTAATATTTTTATTTTTTCACTTTCAAAAAAAATAGCATGTTTGGTATCAAAAATTAATGAAATATTGGCTTTTTCTAATGGTGAGTTAAAACTATTAGTTTTTGGAATAATTACAAGGCCATCACCCATCATTTTTTGTGCAAACATTTCATCTGTTGATTGTTCAATTGGTTTAATTGAACAATCAACAGGGGCATAAATTTTTATTTCCATCATTTTTATATTCCTTTCTAACTTCAATGTACAAAAAAAAAAAAAAAAAGGAATATTTCCCTTTTGTTAAAAAAGTACTTTTTAAAAAGTAAATTACTTTATTTTATACTTTCAAATATTTCATGAAAAATCAAATGCATTGCCATAGTTCTTCTTGCATAAGAAGAATCATCATTATCATAATTTAATATCAAAGTCTTATCAAATGGAATTGTTTTAACCTTATCAATTTGACTTGCAGATGATATTAAAAAATTTGAACTATGTTTTTCTTTGATTAGTGTTTTTAAATAAAAATTAATTAAAGTATTATTATCTCTTCCAGAAATAATGCATAACTTAACTCAATCTTTATAAGTAGCTGCATTATTTAATGCTAGAATATCTGCATCATTATTAATAAATTTAACTCGTATTAGTTTAGATTGCAATAACTTACTTAAGATATCACATACATCTTTGGCTTGTCATGAAGCTACTATTAATACTTTTCGCATTACATTTATTTCATTAATAATTGAAGACAATCAATCTTCATTTTTTTTACTTCACTCATAAATATTTTTTAATAATTCAAAACGTTTTTGATTAGTTTCTTTATAAAATTCATCTTTCTTATTATTAAGTGCTAAATTAAATTTTTCACGTTCAACTTTTAATCTTACAACCAGTTCACGATAACCGCTAAGCAATAAATGTTTACTAAATTGTGTCACTGTAGACATTGACACAAAACATTTATCAGAAAGATCTTTTTGGGTTCTAAAAAGACCACCTCTAAAATCTTCTAAAATATTTTTAGCAATAATTTTATAACTGCTGTTTTCTTCTTGACGTGCTACATTTTCAATTCTTTCATATATTGAAATCATTATTCATACCTCATTTTTCATTCATCTCACTTATATTTTAATGAAAAATCCAAGGTTCTTTAAAAGAAATAATATTTAATCATACTGATATTCATCAACTAAAATAGCCAGCATTCCATAACATGCGGCATTATTTGATAATTTACATTTCTCAACATTAATTTTTCAATAATTAATGCTATCTACTTCTTCTTTTAATTTATCAATAAAATAATTATTATCGCTAATTCCCCCACCAATTAATATTTTTTCAACATCAAAAATTACTTGAAAATTTATTAATAAATTTCTTAAAGTTTTAATTTGTTTATTAAATAATTCTAAAGCAAGTTTATTTTTATCAAGTACTAATTGCATAAACTCTTGACCATTAATTTTGTGATCTAATTTTGATAAATAAGAATACATTTCACAAATTGATCCTGTGCTTGTTGATCCAACAATTAATTCATTTAAATTAACTTCTTGACTATTCATATTTGAAATTATCTGGCTAAATTCGCCAGCACCATTATGTGACCCTTTATAAACTTTTTTATTAATGATAATGCCCCCACCAAGTCCTGAACCAATTGTCAAAATTATAGCATTAGTAATTTGATTGTTTTGTCCATAAATTAATTCGCCAATTGCAGCAGCTTTGGCATCATTTTCAATTTTTAATTTTTTAACTAAAGTTATTTTGCTAAAAAAATTATTTATATCAATATCGATATCTGAAATTGAAGATTGCGATAATACTTTATTATTAATATTGTCAATTACTCCAGGAATTGCAATGCCCACTTCTACTGCTTGATTAAATTGTTCAATATATTCTCTTATCTGTTCTAAACAATCTTGTAATTTAACTGTTCTCATTTTAAAACCTGTAATTATTTCAGTCATAATAAATTGCTTGTGAATAATTTTGTCATTTAAAATTGATATATTATTCTCATCAAAAATATTTAATTTAATTGATGAACCTCCAATATCAAAGCAAATTTTTTTCATATTTGATCACCTCTAAATATGATTTTCTATTAAATAAATAAAAAGTACTTTTTTTACATTTAAAGTACTTTTTAAAAATATTTACTTTTGAAACTATAAATAATATTTGAGTATATTTTAAAAATCAAAATTATCTGGATCTGGTCCATCACGATGAGGTGTAATTGTTTCAATTAATTTAAAATCATCGTTGTCTAATTCAAAATCATCTATTAATGTATTTTCAACAACTCTTTTTGGTTTAGAAGATTTAGGAATAATTACATACCCTTTTTGAAATGCTCAACGTAAACATACTTGGGCTTCAGTTTTATTATGTTTTTTGGCAATACTTTGAATTTGTTCAATTTCAAAACATTTTCCACGAATCATAGTTCCTCATGATTCAACTACAATATCGTGTTGTTGACAAAATTCAACTACTTCTTTATTTGGTAAAGCTGGGTGTAATTCAATTTGATTTATAACAGGTTTAATTGTACATACTTCTAATAATTCTTGTAAGTGTGGTACTTGAAAATTAGAAACCCCAATTGATTTTACTTTTCCTTCTTTTACAGCTTCTTCAAGTGCTCTTCAACATTCTAAACGTTTTTCTGTTGGTCAATGAATTAATAACAAATCAATATAGTCTAATTCTAATTCTTGTAAAATTACATCAATTGCTTTTTTAGCTTCTTGATAACCATGATCTGTATTTCATACTTTTGAAGTAATAAATAATTGATTGCGATCAACTTGGCTGTCTTTAATTGCTTTTGCTAGTAACTGATGATTGTGATAAATTGTTGCTGCATCAATATGGTGATATCCAGCTTGTAAAGCAGCCATTACTGAATCATAAGTTTCTTGTTCATTTGTTAATTTATAAGTTCCTAATCCAAATTGAGGAATAGTTAAATTATTATTAAATTTTAATGTTTTATTTAAAATACTCATTTTTTATCATCTCCTAGTAATTATTCTATACAAAATAAAAAAATAACCAAAGGTTATTAATTAATAACTTTGATTATTTATAATATAGAAAATCAATATTATGCTTGATCTTCTCCTTCTGGAGTTACTAAAATTGCACCAGCAATATCAAAAGTTGCATCTCCAACTAAAGTATATCCTTCAGCAACTGTAATAGTTACAGTTACATCAGTTTCTGAACCATCTTTAGCTACTGCTGTCAATGATTCTAAACCATCCATTGTAATTTTTGCTAATTCTGTATTAACAGCTGCTAAATCTGCTAAATCTTTAATTCCTGTAGTTTTAGCTACAACTTCTTCTGCTTTAAGTTCTTTAACTTCAGGTGTTGTTTCTTCTTTAATTGCACCAGCAATATCAAAAGTTGCATCTCCAACTAAAGTATATCCTTCAGCTACTGCAATAGTTACAGTTACATCAGTTTCTGAACCATCTTTAGCTACTGCTGTCAATGATTCTAAACCATCCATTGTAATTTTTGCTAATTCTGTATTAACAGCTGCTAAATCAGCTAAATCTTTAATTCCTGTAGTTTTAGCTTTAACATCGTCTGCTTTAAGTTCTTTAACTTCAGGTTGAGGTAAATCCACTTTGTATTTGTATACAGTAGTGTTTTTAATTGTTCCTTTTCCTTCTTCTGTTAATCCTGAAGCATCAGTTTTAATTACATAAATTGTTGCTGAAGTATCATCTTGTTTAGCTTGAATTGAGAACATGTATCCAATACCTGTTTCTAAGTTTTGTCCTTCAAGTTCTTTTGTTTCATTAAATAATACTTTTGTAGTATCAAATTCAACTGTTGAAGTTGATCCAGGGAAACCTTCAATTCCAGGAATTCCTTCTGCTTCTGGAATTGCTGCTGTATCTTCATAATTTTTTGAAATTTTTCCATCAGCTTGTTCAATTTCAAATGTTTCAATAATTTTTGCAGCATCTACACCTTCAGCAGGTGTTAATGCTTTTGTATCTTCTGGTTTATCTCCACAAGCAATTACAACTGAACTTGTTGAAGCTACCATTCCCATAGCTCCTAATAATCCTAATAGTTTTTTCATATCTTAAATATTCCTTTCGTTTTTTTAAACTAATCGATTTCATTATTTAACCTAATAAAATCTATGTTAAGTTTAATAAAAAAAAAAAAAAAAAAGCAAGTTATAAGTGTAAGTTTATAGAAAAAATTCTATAAAAAGTCCAATAAATAAGCATATATTCCAAATAAATAAAAAAAAAAAAAAAAACTTTTTATAAAAAATTCTATAAAAAGCTTTTAAGTCTTAAATACAATTGTTTTTTTACTATAAAGGTAAATCTTTTTTTGTAAATACAAAGTATGAACCAATAAAGATCCCTATCCCAGCTAAACTCATAAATATATATTGTCCCAAGTATACAGAAAGTTTATTTAAATCTGTTAAATTTCCAAGATCTAATAATGAATTTATTGAGAAGTATTTCATTCAGTCCAAAGCATCAAATCCTGAAGCTATTTGAAATACTCATGAAATAATAACAATAGCCCCGCTTACTCCTAATGATTGTGCACCTCTATTAAAATATGTACTAAAAATAAATGCAATTGCTGCTGTAAAGAATAATAATAAAAATGCTCCAAAAGCTTTTATAGCTAATAGATCTAAACTAACATATTGCAACTGTCCTACTGCTTGTAAAGTAATTAAAGTAACTACAAATTGAGCTAAAATTGCTGTAAATATTAAACTAATAAAAGTTAACATTTTAGTTAAAATAACTGATTTTCTTGTTAAATTTGTTGTTAATAAGTTAACCATTGTTCCTGTTTCAATTTCTGAGGCCACAATTTTAGTTGCATTCATTAAAACAAAAATAATCATTAATACATAACCAATACTTCCAAACAACATGTCTCCAATAATTTGTTGAACAATACCATTAACATGATCCTCTACTGGTAGAATAAATCCTGTATTTGGATCTGGAGATGGAATAAAGTAACCATTAACTTTCATTGTTACTAGCATTGCTACGATCATTATTAAAGTAATTGCAGTTAAAAATGATCACATCATAATCATTGATTTATAAGATCTTTTAACAATTTCAAAAATTACTTTTGAATTACCTTTAATTTCTTTTTGTTTTTCATTATGTTTCTCGATGTTATCAATAACATCTTTTTTAATTTCATTTTGATAATATTTCATAAAATATTGTTCTAAATCTAAAGGATGTTCTTTTAAAAATTCAATTTTGAATTTTGACACTAATGTTAACAATTCATTAATTTGTTCATTTTTAACCACTAAAAAAACAACATTATTTTCATTAGAATTTATGGTTCAATTTTTTGAATTTAAAATTTCTTTTGGTACTTCATCTTTGAATTTGATTTCATATGTTTTTTCATCATTATATTGAATATCTTCAATATTTATTGTAGAAATAATTTCTCCTCTTTTAACAATTGAAACATAATCACAAGTTCTTTCAATTTCTGAAAAGATATGACTTGATAAAATGATTGCTTTTCCTTGTTTTTTAGATTCTTTAACAAGATTTGCAAATTTTTCTTGCATTAATGGATCTAATCCAGTTGTTGGTTCATCCAAAATAATAATATCGGGATTGTGCATTCATGCGATACATAATGCTAATTTTTGTTTCATCCCTTTTGACATTTTTTTGATTTTTAAACTAGGATCAAATTCTCAATAATAAATGTATTTTTTAACGTCTTCTCAATCTGACATATTTCTTAATTTAAAAACCATTTTTAATAATTCAATTCCTGTCATATTTTCAGGAAAAGCAATTTCACCTGGAACGTATCCAATTGTTTTTTGAATTTTATTACTATCAGTTCATGAATCATATGAAATGATTTCTTCAATATTTGCTTCATTTTTTGTTTTGATAAAAACATTTGATTGCCCACTATTTGGTTTTATAAACCCCATAATAGTTCTAATTGTTGTTGATTTTCCAGCTCCATTTGGTCCTAAATAACCAAATACTGCGCCTCTTTTTACTAAAAAATTAATATCTTTGATACCATATCCAGATTTAAATTGCTTATTAAGATCAACAATTGAAATAGCATCTGGTTTTTGTTTTATATTTTTACTTAAATTTTTCATATTTATATTCCTCTCTAAATTTTTATTAATATAACACTATGAAAAATTATTATAAAAAATCTCCTTTAAAATACTTAATCTTTTTAATAAACTGTGTCTTTTTAAAATTAAAAATTATAAAGTTAATTTGCTTTCTAAAAATTAAACAAATTTGAATTAATAAATTTAAGAATATTAAATTGAATTCAAACATGAAAATTAAAACACCTAAACCAATAAATATTGTTTTATAGTAATTAAATTGAATTTGAATAATAAAATTTTGTAATGAATTACTTAAGGCAAATCCATTAATTGTTGCAATAAATAATATTAAAAGTAATATATTGCCAAATCAATTTATTTCAACTGGAAAAAGTCTATTAAATACAATATAAATTACAGATACAATTAATCAATAATTAGTAGTAAAATATTTATTTTGAATAAACTCTTTTTTATTTACTTGCAAAATATATTTAAAAAAAACTGCAAAAATAAAAAATAAATTAAATCTAAAGTATGTGCTTTTAACAATCATTAAACTTTCAACTTCAAAAGTTGATAAATATATACTTAGAAAAGATACTTGTGAAATAAAAACAAAGAAAAAAAGTGAAAGATTTTGCAATAAATATCTCTTATTTTGTCAAATTTTATTTTTTTTCATAATTTATTCACCTATTAGAAAGATTATACATAGGTTTTTAAGATTAAATAATAGAAAATTTTCCTTATTTAACCTCAAAAAACATTATATTTTTGTCTTAATTTTATATGTTTTATATCTCATCATAAAATTAAAAATTACTATCCAAGACTGGCAAATAAATTATCTAAATTATTCTATAAAAAATAAAAACATGAATATATTCATTCATGTTTTTATTTTTTATAACTATTATTCAGGTTGTTCTTCACTATCATCTATTATTGTTCAAGTGACTTCAACACTTCCAGTATATTGTTCATTTTCACTTTTAACAGTAATTGTTGCTTTTCCATCTTCAATAATTTCTACATCTACATCCTCAAAAGATATTTTATCTTTTAGATTTTCATTTAATTCAATAAACTTATTAAATATAGTTTCCTTATCTACATCAGCTGGAAATTCACCTAAATCTTTTTCATCAATTAATTCATTAATATCAGTTGCTGGAACAGCCACTGTTCAAGTAACTTCAACAGTTCCAGTAAATGAATCACTAGCAGCTGAAATTTCCGCTTTTTCACCTGCAATCGCAATTGTAACGTCATCAAATGTTAAATCTCCAATTGTAGTAGAATTCAATTCTGCGACTTTAGCTCAAACTTCTTGTTCACTTGGTGTTTCACCAAATTCACCTAAAGCAGTTGTTTTAATTAAATCTGCAATATCAGTTGCTGGAACAGCCACTGTTCAAGTAACTTCAACACTTCCAGTAAATGATTCACTAGCAGCTGAAATTTTTGCTTTTTCACCTGTAATCGCAATTGTAACATCTCCAAATGTTAATTCTCCAATTGTAGTTGCATTCAATTCTGCAACTTTATCAAAAATTTCTTGTTCACTTGGTGTTTCACCAAATTCACCTAAAGCAGTTGTTTTAATTAAATCTGTAATATCAGTTGCTGGAACAGCCACTGTTCAAGTAACTTCAACACTTCCAGTAAATGATTCACTAGCAGCTGAAATTTTTGCTTTTTCACCTGTAATCACAATTGTAACATCATCAAATGTTAATTCTCCAATTGTAGCTGCATTCAAGTCTGCAACTTTAGCTCAAACTTCTTGTTCACTTGGTGTTTCACCAAATTCACCTAAAGCAGTTGTTTTAATTAAATCTGCAATATCAGTTGCTGGAACAGCCACTGTTCAAGTAATTAAAACTGAACCTTCATATTTTAAATCCTCTGTATTAGCAGTTACAGTTGCACTATTTTCTTGTATATCAACAGTTGCACCAATTGTCAATTCACCGTTTATTAATTTTGAATTAACAAATTCAAGAACATTCTCTTCTGTAGGTTTTTTATCTAAAATACCCATATTAGTTTCTGTAATGGCATCTCCTAACGGTGTTTTTTGATTTTCATCATTAATTGTAATAGTTACAATTGTACTTCCTTCAATATTTTTAATATTTTCTTTTGCTTTAACTTCAAATTTATTTTGATCTACTTTAGTTACTATTGATGCAACTAAATTTTCTTTAGTTACTATTGCATTATTTGCTTGCTTAACTACCTCTGCAATAGCTGCTGTTTTTTGTTTTTCATCATCACTTCCAAATGGAACTGATGTTGTTAAATCTTTTAAATCAGCCAAGTTATATTTTTCTTCTGCTTTAATTGTTACTTTTACATCAACTGAATTTTTAATGTCTGTAACATTATCATCTTTTGGTGACACAGTAAATGTTTTTACAACGTCTCCTTCTGTTTTTGTTATTTTTAATACTGCTTTTAATTTATCTGCTTTAACCACTTTACTATTTGCTTTTATAACTACAGCTTCAATTGCTGCTGCCTTTTGTTCTTCATCATTTGAACCAAACTTAACTTCTGTGCTAACATCTTTTAAGCTTGATAAATCATACTCTACTATTGGATCTGTTGGATCCCCACAAGCAACAACAACTGCACCAGTTGATGAAACCAATCCTATAGTTCCAAGTAGTCCTAATAGTTTTTTCATGTCTTTTTATTTGTCCTTTCACAATTGTTTTACTTTATCTTTAATTAGATATAGTAAAACCTATGTGTATTCTATAAAAAAAAAAAAAAAAAGCAACTTATTAGTGTAAAAAATAAAAAATGAATCAAAGATTCATTTTAAATTAAAATGTTATTATGCAGCAACTACTGTATAAAATAAAGTAATTTCATTTGAATTATTATATTTTATTTTCATTTCTTTAGTTTCAGTTAATCCAATAGCTCCAAATGTAATAGTTAATTTATTATCAACCAATTTAGTTTTTACTTTTAAAAATCCATCCTCACCATCAGTTCATGAAGAATTTAAAGCTATTTTAGTACCATCAATCATAAAATCATCTTCAAATTGTTTATTATCAGCTAATTCTAAAACAATTTCTTCTTCATTTTGATTTGACGGTTCTAATTTATCATAAATAAATTCTCAAGCTGTTTCACTTGATGTTGGTAATTCTTGTCCTGCTTCAGGTGTTAATTGATAGATATATTCTTGAACTTCTACTATAAATTGAGTATCTTTAAAGTTTTCTCCACTTATTGTAAAAGTATAATCTTGAACTTTTACTGTTGAATCTACAAAAATCAAAATTTTCTTACCCTCAATTTCAGTTGTTATTCCTTCAACTGTTTCTTTAATAGTTATACCAGCTAAATCTTGATCTGAAGTTATATTTATTTCTCCAGTTAATCCTTGAATTATTTCCAATGTTTTATTATCTAATATTAATTCATCTTTTTGTTCTTCTGCTTTTGGAATAGTAAATTCTTGTTTATTTAAAACACTTGCTTTAGCTACTCCAGTATTTTCTTCTTCATTAATATCTGTCAAGTCTAATTTTATTACAAATAAAGTAAATTTATCAGATCCTGCAGTTCCTTTAGCAGAAAAACCATAAGCTGTTTCTTCTGTATTTTTTAAGTCCTTTGTTTCTTCAAATAAGAAACCATAACTATCCATTTCTCCTCCAACTGCAGTTCCAGGAAATCCTTCATATCCTGGTTCATCTCCAGGAATTTCTGGTTTTGCTTCAGTATCTTTATAATCAATTGCTAATTTGCCTTCTGCAGTAACTTCAATTTCAAGTGTTTCAATTACTTTCTTAACATCAATTCCATCGGCTAAAACTAATCCTTCTTCTTTATCTCCGTTATCTCCACAAGCAATTACAGTTGCTGCACTTGTAGCTGTTAATCCCATAGCTCCTAATAAGCCTAAAAGTTTTTTCATATTTAAATTTTTCCTTTTCTATAAAACACATAAAAAAATTTAAATATCCATTTTATTACATTAAACCCTAGTAGAAATTTTATAAAAAAAAAAAAAAAAGCAAGATATAAGTGTTAAAACTTGCTTTTTATTGAAAAAAAGGTTTATTGTAAAACAGAAATTTTACAATAAACCTTTAATACTTCTATACTTTATAAGAAAATTTTATTTATTATTTGTTAATCTATTACTACATTTAATTCATTTTTAACAACTTGAATTTTTGTTGGAATATTTATATATACTTCAGATTCAGTCACAAAGATCGGATTGTTTTCATCCATCACTTCATGATGTCCAAGTCCTCAAGATAATGATAAAATATCAATTAATCTATCATCTGTTCAAAAATGAAGTGGATTTGTTAATCAATCATCATTTTGAACTTCAATATGAAGTGTTACATCGTTACTTGGTTGAATTCTTAAAATATCATTATAAACTTTAGTATATTCATAAACTTTATAATTAACTTTTCTAGTTTGATGGGCTGGAACTACTACACTTTGAGGAGGAACAGTTAAAGTTGTTTGTTTTGTTGATGTTGTTACTGTAGTTGAATTTAAATTAAAATTCAATTTAGCATTAGCAAATTCAAATGGAACAGCCAATTCAAAACCAACCCCTTTAGTTACACTGTAACTTACTGAATTTAGATATGTTTGGCTAAATCCTGAAGAATTAATATTTTGTTGAATATCTGTATTATTTTGTAAAGTATCTGTTTCTTCATGAATAATGTTTTTTACATCTTTATCAATACTTTTTTGAATTAATTTTGTATTATTTTCAATTTGGGGATTATATCCAATACTAATAGTAATATTTAAGTGTTCTGTTTCAAGTCAAGGATGTTCTGAGCCATACTCTAATTTAACATAGTCTTCAATTACAGTATCTAAATATTCAATTGCATTTTTAAAATCATCATCTTGATCTTGTGATAAATTTGTTACAATATTTTGATTATTTTCAGGTTGATAATTTGTGGTTGCTACTAGTGAAAAGTTGCTACTAGCTAATAGTGCTAATAATAATTTCATTTTAGTCATCTCTTTTCTTCAAAAAATAATTGTTGAAAAATATAAATATAGACAAAATTGCTTTTATGAACATTTATATTTTTTTGAAAAATAAATTATGAATAAAATTAAACCTATTAAATATAGAGTTTTTCCCTTATGCCCGCCCAACCAACCTCTTATTGACTTTATTATAGTCCTATTATTATTTTTTATTCATATTTTTTAAATAAAAAAATGTTTCTTACATAAGAAACATTGAATAATACTTATTTAATAAATTATACTTTTAGTTCTATTTTCTAGAAATTCATTTAAAAGTGAATACAGTAGTTGTTGCAACTATTGTAATTAATAAAAGTGAAATTAATACTGGCTGTCATGTGGCTGTAAAATCATAACCCACATCTCCATGATTATTAAATGGTGCTTCTCATCCCAATTGAGTTACTTTACCTTGTGTGGCATATAAAAATATAAAGAATGAATATTTAAATGGTACTAAATAGGTTGAAAGCAGCATTCCTTTAGTATTTTCAAACATATTTGATGGTAAAACAATACCACTTCAAAATAATGAAAAGAAAAAGATCATTAAACTTATTCCATTTGCAGAACCTTCAGTTTTTAAAATTCCTCCAATAAAGGTTGAAATTACAATTGAAGTTAATGATACAAGTAACACTGAAAATAGCATTAATCCTCAATTAATATTTTTTAAAATTACAAAAATTGATGAATTCATTTGGTCTTGATTTGCTCCTTGATAGTTTGGTGCAATTATTGCTCCCATAATCATTACAAATAAAAGCATAATTATAAAACTTGCAATACAAATCATTAAATAAAATAATCACAAAGATATTAAAAATAAACTCTTTTTAATTCCTGTATTTTCAATTCTTTTTAGAAAAATGGAGTTTTTTCATTCAACAATTGAAGAAGATAAACTCATAATAATTGCAATTGCAGGTAAAATTGTATATCCAAGAAGTGAAAAATGTCCAGCAAATTTATTTCCCATAATAAAGAAAAACATTAAGGCAAAGCAAATTGGAACTACTAGTGTAAATATTAGTCCTTTTGGACTTTTAAAAAATGATTTTGAAATAATTAACATTAAATTTGCAAAAATACGACTTTCAAACTTAAAGTTAGTTGTCTTTTTTCTAGCTGCTTGTTCCATCTAAATTTCTCCTTCAAAATGTTTATTCATTAAATTTCTTACACCATTATATTCTTTTTTAACTTCAGCAATCGTTTTATCTAAAATTATTTTTCCTTGATAAACAATTGCCACTCTTTGACATAATAGTTCAACTTCTTCAGGGGAATGCGACACAATAATTAGTGTTTTGTTATTTTCATCACAAACCTTTTTAATAAAATTCATAATTTTAATTTGTAATTTTAAATCCAAACCAGTAGTTAATTCATCTAAAATTATAATTTCTGGTTGATTCATAAGTGCTATCATTGAATTAAATCTTTGTTTTTGACCACCACTTAATTTATTTAAAGGTCTTTTAATAAATTCATCAATTTCAAAAATTTCTAATAATTGTTTTTCTCATTCACTTGTAAATTTTGGAAAAATTGAGCGATATAAAATAATCATATCTTGAGCATTTATTCCTGAAGGTCATTCACCTTGCTGAAATTGAATTCCAATTTCCTTTTTAACATCTTGATCAATATTAATTTTAATTTCGCCTGAAGTTGGTTTTGTAATTTGAGAAATTAAATCAATTAAAGTAGATTTTCCTTCTCCATTCCCACCCAAAATAGCTATTTTATCTTTTTTATAAATATCTAAGTTTAGTTCTTTTAATACTTTTTTCTTACCAAAGTTCTTAACAACTTTGCTGATTTCTATAATTTTTTCCATTTTTATTTTCCCCACTTATTAGAAAGTAAAATAATTATATATTAAATAACTATTATTTTAAATGATTTAAAAAGTTCTTCCTTTTAGAAGAACTCCTTAAATATTAAATTATTTATAGTTTACTTTTATTATTTTTGTTTTGCTTTAAGCACTAATTTTGGTGAAATTGATAATCCCATTTTAACATTATAGTCTACTTCAATATCTCCATCAAAACCAGAAGTTAATTGGAAAATAAATTTATTATCTTGAGAAATATAATAACTCATTAAAATTCCTCAATCAATATTTATGTAACCATATTCATTTGATTCAAGAGTAGACAATCAACTAGCATTTTCTTTAAAGTCATCATAACTTCTAACTTCAACGTTTTTAATATTTTTTAAATTTCCTCATGATGGTTGAATATTAAATGCAACTTTATGCTCATATCTTGTTGTAAAAAATGCATATGGAACAACTGGTTCAGTTATATCGTTATCTCTTGGAATAACTTTTAAATAATTGTCTAGTAAATCATCGATTGAATTAACACCAATCGATGAAAAATCTCATTGTCATAAGTTTGCATTAAACTCAGGATTTGTTTGATTATTGTAAACATATTCAGCTGTTCAACCATTTGAAAAATTTAAGACCTGATCTTCAGCTACTTTGTTAAAACTATTAATTGCTAAATTACTTGATAATATTGTTGGAACTATTAATGAAAATAATTTAATCATTTGTATTACCTTTCTTTCTTCATCCCACCCAACCAACCTTTTAAACCTAACAATAATCAATATATTTTTGTTAATAACTATCTATTCTAATTTTAATATTTATATTGTTACTTTTAAGTTAAATTATAAAATTATTCAACTTTAATTCCATGCTTTACTAAAATATCTTTTAAATTTTTAAGCTCAGATTTTAAATTTGTGGTTTGCTGTTCAAAATTAATATTTTGTTGTTCAAGTTTCAATTTTAAATTTTTATTTTCAATCCTTTGTTGAGCATAAAGCAACTCACATTTCTTAGTTAATTTAGGCATTAGTGTCTCCTTTTTTGCAACAAAATTATTATAAGAATCAATATATCTATTAATTTCCTTAATTAACTTTTCTTGCATTTGTATTATATCATTTTTAACAGTTGACTCTCAGATTCACAACTCTTGATTAAATCCCACCCCATATTTTTGTTCAATAAATTTTATAAAATAAATATATTCTTGATCTCGATAAAAAATCTCTTTATCTGGAATTCATTCTCTAACATAATCATCCAAAACATTTTCTATTTGAATAATCATTGAATGATTATTTGTTCTCAATATTTTACTATTCATATTTTAAAGTTCCTTTCAGTTTTTTGTAAATTAAAAGAAGCAAAATAATTTTGCTCCCATTATAGTTATCGTCATAAAAAAATAAAATTTAACATTTAATTTCAATTAGTTGTAAGTTTTAAAAAAATAAAAATCACTATTTAATTAAATAGTGATTTTTGATTAACTTTTTAAGAAGTTTAAAACATCTTTAAAAACAAGTTCTTTGTCTCTATCAAAAACAATTTCATGTCTTAAATCTTTATAAAAAATCATTTCTGTTTTAATCTTTTGCTTATCAAAAGATTTTTTAGTTTTCTTAACACCTTTTTTAAAAGCTCCTACTGGATCATCTTCTCCACTAATCAATAAAACTGGAATATCTTTGGGTACATGCTTCATGTTTTTGCGTTTTTGATTATAAACAATTCCTAAAAACATATCTAAAAAAGCAGTTGAAGTAAACATAAAACCACAAGTTAAATCTTTTGAAAATTTAATGCGATTTTCCTCATCAATACTTAATCATTCATTTCCAGTTGAATTATGTGAAATTCACTTTTTATTAAATGATTTATAACTTAAAGATCAAATAAAATCATCTCTAAAGTATTGACCATATTTTTTCTTACGTTTACGTGCAAATCAAATTGCATATTTCATTAAGAATGGATTATATCAAGCAGTTCCAGATAAAATTGCCTTATTTATAGTTGAACCATATTTTATTAAATAAGTTCTTACCATAAAGCTTCCCATTGAATGTCCCATCATTGTTATTTTTAAGTCACCATAATTTTGATGAATATAATCATTGATGACTTTTAAATCATCAATTAAAATATTTCACCCATCATTTGGAGCAAAAAACCCCAACATAGTGTTTTGAAGTTGAGCGGTTTTTCCATGACCTCTATGATCTGATGCAACAACTATATAATCGTTGCTATTTAAATATTCAATAAATTCAGTATAACGTTGTGAATGTTCACAACTTCCATGAACTAATTGAACAACACCAATTGGATTTTTGACATCATCATAAACAAAAACAGCTAAATCTAAATTGTCTTGTCCTTTTAAAGTAATTTCTTTCATAAAATTTTACCTTCCTATTCAAATATCAAAATAATAATTAAATTATTAATATAATTTTACACTTATTTTATGTTTCAAACAAAAAAACAAAAAAATAAATACCCTTATAGTATTTATTTAAAATCTGCAACTAACTCTTGTATTTTTAATCCAACAGCATCTTGATCAAATGGTAAAATTACCTCTTTTGCAAGTTTTTTAATTCCTTCAATCGCATTTCCCACAGCATAACAATTATTATATTTTTTAAACATAGGATAGTCATTAAATTCATCACCAAATAAATGAAGATCATCATCATTAAGATTTAAATATTGTGCTAATGCATTTAAACCTCAATCTTTACCAGCACCTTTGCGATAAACTTCTAATGTTATGCGATTGTCATATCCAAATTCAAGAATTTCTAAATCAAAATCTTCTAATAGTTTAACTACATATTCTTTGTGTAAATGATCATCACAATAAATATAAAAACCACAGAAATTTTGGGCATTTTCTTTGACATCATGATATAAGTCATCAAAAGTTGCATATTGATTAAATAAATTATCTGTTAATTCCATATAATCAATATCTTTATTTAATAAAAAATGCGATGAAGGGTGTTCTTTTACTAAATAAACTTCAAAGTCATTTAATAAATGGAATAAAACATTATTTTCATATAATCTATCCATTAGAGCATGTGCTTCTACTTTACTAAAATGATGCTTGGCAATGTATTCATTAGTATTTGGATCAATTACACTAACTCCATTAGTAGTAATAATTGGTAAAGTCACATTTAAATTTCGTGCATGTTGAAATGCTATAAAATAATTTCTTCCAGTGACAATTGTAAAGGCATTATTAGTTTCTTGCATAAATTTTTGAATTAGTTGTTTATTATTATCACTAATTTGATTTTCACGATTGACAATCGTTGCATCAAGATCACTTGCAACAAGCTTTTTAATTTCTTTCATATTTTTATCCTTTTTTCCTCTTCAATAATTATTATAACTATTTTTGAATTAGTCTTATCACAAATAGTTATAATAAATATCTTTTTTTTATTTTAAAATTAGTTGCCTTAAATTAAGGCATAACTATTTATAAATAAAAAAGATACATTATTCAAATATATCTTTTTTATTTATAAAGTATCTATATTATTTGTTTATATAAATTGAAGTTTCAATAGTAAAAGTAGCATTTTCAATTTCTTCTTGACTTAAATATCTAGGAAATGAAAAACCACTTACTCAAACTGAACCATTTTTTTGGCCTCTTAAATCTCAAACCATATCATAATTTACTTCACCTGGATATTTAAAGTGTTTATAAGTTTCTTTCTCAACTTTAATTTGATCATTAGTTACTATATTTTTAAAAGTTCCTGTATAGTCTCATGATTCAAAACTCTCTTTTTTTCCATCCAATTCAACACAAAATTTAACTGCTTCATTAAATTCTCATTCTCATGGTTGCAATCCTACTGTTTTTTCTTTTAATGAATCATAAACTTGAGTTATTAATGTACTATTTAAGTCATTTCCTGGACCTACCATATTAATTTCATAACCAGTTTCTTCTGCATAAATTTCTATTATTTCAGTTTTTGGTTGATAATTTTCAATAATTGGAGCAACCCCAGCTGTACTTAAACTAGCGCTTCCAAATAATGCTAATAATTTAATCATCACTTTACCTCTCTTTTTTACATTTAACCATTTATATAAATGATTAAGTATATTATACTAAAAAAATCACTTAATATTTTAAACTCAAAATACTAAGTTAAATTAATAATATGAATATAGAAATTAAGAGTTTTTATATAATTGTTCTATAACTCTTAGACCACTTCTAATTGCGCCTTCAATATAACCATTAAATTGCGAACTGGTTTCTGTTCCTGCAAAAAAGATATTTTGATATGGCTGTTGTCAAACTTTTCCATGTTTTGTTCATTTATTTAAATCAACTCTAGATACAAAACATCCATCTTGATACGGCTGTTGACTTCAATCATATTCAAAGAATTCATTATATTTTAGAGCAATTGAACCATAAATTTTTGCCAATTCTTGAGCAATAATTAATCCTCTTTGCCCCTTAGAGTCTGCCAATTTATATAATCTATCTTTGTCTTTTCCATAAATAAATCCAGTGTATATTGCTTTATTTGAATTTGGCATTGAATTATCAGTTACCTCTGTAATTAAACCATCATCTTTAAAGAAATAACCTGATTTATTATCTTTTGTTCAAAAATCAGTATTATATTCAAAATGAAATTTATAAGCTTTTCCATTTGTATAACCTGAATAAAAATCTTTATATTCTTTTGGAAGTTCAGGAATAAATTCAATTTTTTGAAGTATTCTTGGAGCACAAGTTATAACTATTTTTTGCGCTCTTAATGTTTGTTTTGAAGTTACTACTCGATAGCTATTTTCTAAATTAATAATTTGTTTTACATACTCATCTAGATAGATATTATTTATACCTATTTCTTCTCCTAATTTAGCTGCAAGTTTTGCCATACTACCTTCTACTCTAAAATTTTGAGCTCCATTTTTAAATTTACTCAAAAAATCAATTGAATTATTTGAAGCGATATAAAATAAAGTTTGTAAAAAGGAAGTTTCATCAGAACTACAACTCAAGAAATTGCCTGCAATATTTCTTCCAACCATTTTGGTTAATTGAGATGAACCAAATTTTTTTATTAATCATTGATCTAAAGTTATTACATCTCAATAATTGGCATTTTTATGATTATATGGAGCATTAATATCAATTTGTTCTGCAAGTTCTTCAATTGTTTGTAAAATTTCTAAAACTTCATTTGGCAAATGTTCTAATTGATTTTCTTTAAAAAGATATAAATGTTTATCATGATTTTTAGGTGGTGTTTCATATAAGTTCAAATTATGTTTTTGAACTAATTCTAAAGCATTTGTATGTAAAGGACCCAATCATTGTCCTCCTAATTCAATAATTTCATTATTTTTGGAGTGTGTATTAAAAACTCTTCCCCCAACAACATTACGAGCTTCAATAATTTTAAATGTTTTATTAAGTTTTTGTAATTCTAGCCCTACTGTCAGTCCAGCAAAGCCTGCACCAATAACAATTACATCATATTGTATTTCTTTCATTTTAAATTCCTTTCTTTAAAAACTAATTTTTAGATAAATTTTTGAGTTTTCTCTTATTTGATTTATTTTTTAATATAATTAATAATTCTCCAATTAATATTGAAATTATAACTGCTAAAAGTAAAAATAATATTTGTGAGCCTCCACTATTTCAAGCCATTGTTTTTTGACCAATTATGACTTCGCCAAAGATAAAAACAATTATTGAAAAAATAATACTCAACATGGGCAAAATTACTAAAATATATTGAATTACTATATTGCCCTTGATTTTAAACTCTCTTTTATGTTTTTTATCAATATAGCGCAATATTAAAAAGCCTGGAATAATAAACAAATATGGAATAAGCGAAATAATGGATCCAAGTGAATAAAGCATTCAAAATAATTGACCGCTACTTTCATTTCCAAAAAAGATTCCAGCAATGATTAATATTAAGACTGATACACTACTATTAATAATAGTAGCTCCTACTGGTGAATTTGTTGTTTTTAAATGTCTTTTAAAAATTGCGGGAAATTGATTGTTTGCACTAGCTTCACTGATTCCAAAGTTTGCACTTGTATTTCAAACAACACAATCTGCAAAAATAGTTAACAATAACAGTAAGGTTAAAATTTTTTCAAATCAACTTGGCAATATTGCTTTAAACATATCTATTAAACCAGTTGCTTCATCAATCTGAGGTTCTAAAACTATATTTAAAGTTGCAGTTGCCACAATATAGCCAATTATAGTAATGACTCCTGTAATTAAAATTGCTTTAGGAATATCTTTTTTAGGATTTTTAATGTCATCAACATAATTTGAACTCGCTTCAACTCCTGTTAAAGTGTTTACTATTGCTGGAAAGAAAATTAAACCCGCAGATCAAGTTGGAATTATTCCATAATTTTTATCAGTAATTGGGGTTGAAATACCATTTCCATTTGATAACCAAATTATGGCACTAATTATCATCACTATAAAGATTAAAATTTTTGAGATAGCCGAAATATTTGAAAGATATTTTATTTTTTTAATATCCATTAAACATACTAAACCAGCAATTATACCAACACTACAAGAAATTATTAAGTGATATCAAATACTAATTTCATAACCAATATATGGTTCAATGAAAGAAGCACTTACAAATGTAGAAAACATTAAATAAACTGAAGCAGTTCATAAACTAACATTTAATCAATAAAGTCAATTCATTCTTGTTGCTCATTTAGAACTAAAAGGTTTTTGAATCCATGTATAGATCCCCCCATCAGTATAACTTGTAGCTAATTCTGAAGAAATTAAACAATAAGGAATAAAGAATACAATTGCAAAAATGATTCAATAAACAATAGATTCTCAGCCAATGGCTGCTACTAATGCAAAAGAATCCAACAAAAAAATTGCTGATAAACTTAAACCAATTAAATCAAATAAATTCAACTTCTTCTTTATTTTAACCATCTCTTTTCATTCAATACTCATTATCTAACTGCATTATAACTTATATAAGTGTATAAAGATATGAACCCAGACAAATAAAAAAAATAAGTTAGAAAATATAACAAATTTAGGCTTTTAAAAGAAAAAAATACTTCATTTATTTAAAAATGAAGTATTTTTTTCTAGAATTATACTTTTTTAAGCAATCACAGTTTCAATCAAATTATAAACTTGATCTAAATTTTCTTTATTAGTTGAAGAAATTGATAGAAATAAATCATTTTGATCCATTTCTAATGTTTGTTTAATTAATTTTTCATTTTTAACAATATCATTACGTTTACATTTATCACGTTTAGTAGCAATAATTAAAACTTTAATATTGTGTTCCTTAAAGAATTGATACATTTCTTTATCATCATTTGTTGGTTTGTGACGTAAATCAACAAGTTGACAAACAGCTTTTAGGTTTTCTCTTCCAGTTAAATAGTCTTCCATCATTGCAGCAAAGGCAATTTTTTGTTCGTGTCCAACTCTTGCAAAACCATAACCAGGAGCATCAACAATACGATAACTTGAATTATTAATATCAAAAAAATTTAATAATCTAGTTTTTCCTGGTGTTGAAGAAGTTTTTGCTAATTTATTTTGATTAGTTAAAGCATTAATAAAAGTGGATTTTCCCACATTACTTCTTCCAATAAAACAAATTTCACGAATATCATCTACTATTCAATCTTTTTTAGCAGCAGCTGATTTTATAAATTTTGCTTGTTTTATCATAATTTGGGCTCTCCACTTTTTATTATAAAGTTTTCTATTTGAATCCTCTTCTTTGGATTCTTTCTAAAGGTTTGACAATTTTGTTAACTTCTTTTTCTAAACTAAACATTGGATCTTTACCATTTTTTGGATCAATTAAAACAACTTCATAATAGTATTCATTTAAGCGTTGAACAAAACGTTCTTGCTTTTCAATTTCGCTTAATGTAATGGGATTATCATTACCATCAGTTGCATAACGAACTTTTAAAGATTCCAGTAAAGCCTCTTCCATTTCTAAATAAGTAAAGAAATCTTCTTTTCGTATTTTTCTTAAATTTTTCTTAGAAAAGATTTTCTTTTCTTCTTTATTAAGGATTCTTTCTAACATAATTTACAACTCCTTTTTTTAAGTGCTAAATTGATTATAGTTTAAAAAGTCGTTAATTTAAAATTTGATACAAATAAAAAACCCTTTAAAGTAAAGGGTTTTTTAAGAAAATTAAAATAAATATCTACTTTAGAAAGTTTAATTTTCATTAAATCAATCCTTTAGCTTTCAATTGTATTTTAAACTATAAGTATCTGTTTGATTATTGATTAAATAAACAATAATCAAAGTATCACGTCTTAAAGTATTGTTTATTGCAGTAATTGAAGAGCTAATAATTTGGTGATTGTCCAAAAAATAATAAACCCCTTCTTTTTTGACAATATACATCACTTTATAAAGTTTTTGACCAATCAATAAAGTTATTAAAATATATATTGTATAAATCATGTAAAAAATATTAAAAATTAATTTATAAACTTCAAAATCTGAGCTATCTTTGTTAATTATTGCAAATGTAAACAAGACAATATTGACAATTAGCAAACTTGGAGTAAATAAGAATAAAATCAGCATATATCAAATATTAATTTTCTTATTTAAATACTGTTTTTCTGCCTTTAATTTTTTTAATTTATTTCTTTTTAATTCTAAAATAATTAAACTAGTTATAAATAAAATACTTGAAAAACCAATTAAAATAATTCCTGAAATTAATGATTCCATTATTGTTTCTCTCCTTTAAGAGCTTTATATGCAAATAATAAATTAATATCTTTTGTATCTACTAATATTCTAATTTCATTTAAAAGAATTTCAATTCCTTTAATTCATTCAACTCCATTAAAAAAAGTAAATTGATAAATTGAAACAATTTCATCAATTTTTGTCTTAATTTGAAATTCACCATATTCAACTAGTAAATATTTATTAGTTAAATAAACTTGGCCTTCAACTTTAGATAATTTTTTTGCTTTATACATGAATTTATAATCAATTTTTGCTGGTTTATTGTTCTTTTTTATTTTCTTTAAATATAAATCTGCTGAACTAAAATAATAACAAGTTTGATCTTGTGGTAATTCATATTTAATGTTTTGAACACTTAGTGAAAATGTTTTTTGATATTCTTTAATTTTTGTTTCATACTCTTGGCGAATAGTTTTGAGACCTTTAATTTTATTGTGATAAATTCAAGCTAAAAGACCTGTAATTGTTAAAAACATGATTCATATTAAAACAATTGTCAAAACATAGATCTCTCTTTGATTCATACTAATTCTCCAATTCTTTATTAATTTTACATTAAAAAAACACAAGTATTTTATTAACTTGTGTTCAAATTAGTTTATATTATTTTCAAAGGATTAATCTAACGCAAATTTTTCTTTCATTTGATCTAAGAATTCAACTCTTTGTTCTTGTGTTGTTAATAAAATATTTTTGAAGTGAATTACTTCTGTATTAAATAACCCCAGTTTATCTAATAATGATTTTGACATTTTATCATATAATTCTTTTGCAATTGATTTTGATAAACTTCAATTATCTCCAAGTGATGTTTGAATAATAAATGTTTTATCAATATCGATTGAAGGTTTTCAATCAATTGGACTTAAACCATCTTTAATTAAAGTTCCAATAAAGATTCTATCAAAGAATCCTTTTAAAATTGCTGGCATGTCAAAGTAGAATAAAGGATAAACAAAGATAATTTGTTCTGCTTCATTACTTAAAGTATTGATCATATCAACTAGTTCTGGGTGTGTTATTTTTCCATAACCAAACTGTTCAAATTCTTCTTGTTCTAATACTGGGTTGAAATTCATTTTATATAAGTCTCAAATAACATATTCTTTATTTTTTGATTCTAACCCACTAACAATTGAATCAACGATTGCATGGTTATAGCTTTTATCCTTTGGATTTGCAATTACTATAACTGTTTTCATAAACTTAAAAATTCTCCTTTTTAATAAGTACCTCTTAAAAATTAATAATAAAAAAAGTTTATTTATATAAACTTTTTACTTTTAATATTTTACAATAAATGTTCCAATATAAAAATATATTTTTAAGAATTTTTTATATTTTTTTATAAAAAATTAAAATAATTTCCTAAAAAGGACTAATTGAAAGCATAGCCCATAAGCTATGCTTTCAATTATTTAATTTTCTTTTTGATTTTGTCAATTCTTACCATTGATTCTTTATTAATCTCATCAATTGGCTTAACAATTACTTTTTTTTAGTATTTTTCCCTTTTTTTAGCTCATCTTTTGTTTGTTGTTCATCAGTATTTCAATTGTTTAATACAGGAGAATTATCCTCTGTACCTTCATCTTGAACTCAAACATATTTTTTCTCATAATCGGGATCATTCATTTTATCTAAGTTATACTCTAACTCACGTTCAAAGAGTCCACTTCTCTCAAGACCTTTGTCATGATTAATTTTGGCAATCTTTGTCACTTTTCCTTTTGCAACAGCATTTTTATCAGCCGTAATTTGAGCAGTTCTTGATCTGTGTTTACGTTTTTTATTATTTTTTGCTGGAATAATAATTCTAACAACTAAGAATCAAATTAAGAATCCAAGTCCTCCAAGAACAATTGCTCCTCCAAGAATAGCAAGTAAGATAATTGCTCATATTGGGAAAGGTGCTTTTGCTAAAAGTTCAACACTAAATGTTTGAGATTTAGTTTGATCCATTGAGTTAGTTGCATTAATTGTAAAACTATAAGTTTTGCCTTCTTCTTCAAATTTTAATGCTTTAACTTTAATTGTTCCATTTTTATCAACTGTAACTTCAATGTTATCTGTATTTTGACTATCAACTTTAAAATCACTAAAAACAGCTGCATTATTTAATTTAAATGTTTTTGTTTTACCTTCATTTAGTGAAAAACTAGTTTCACTTCCATAATCTAATTCTCCAAGATAAGAAGTTACTTTTAAATTAATAGTATTACTTGCATCAGTTGCACTTACTTTAAGTGTTTCACTTGCAGCAGCTGTTGCAGTAACTGAAATAACTCCATTAGCAACATTTGTTGTAAAGTTTTTTGATTCACTTACACTAATAGTTCCAACATCTTGTCAATTGCTAATATTATATTGCATTGTTTGACCCACAACAAATTTAGAACCATCAGATCCTTCTGCTCATGAACCTGTCATTTGTGATTTTGCCTTTGCAATATCACTAAATTGGATTGTGAATTTTTGAAAATTTGTCTCCATTCCTGTTTCACTAAGTAAAACATTTGCAGTTCAAGTTCCATTTTGAGCATTAACTTGAGTATCTGTTAATTTAACTGTAGTTTGCTCAATATTTGTAATGCCTTTAATTGCATTATTTAAATAAGTTTCATATTTTGCAACACTATCTTCTGTTGTCAATTCTCCATTTACACTTAAAGGACTCAACTTTTGAATTTCTTGAGCAATTACTGTTAAATCTAACGGAGTTTGAACATTTGTAAATTCAACTTTTATTGATGAAGTTAAACTTGAATCAACATTTAAACCATCAATTGGTTTAACATCAAAATTAATTTCTTGTCCTTTTTGAACCTCAATTGAATTAGGAACAACAATTTCCAAGTTTTTATCTTTTGCTTGCAATTGATTATTTAAATCATCCACAATCATTTGAATTGTTGTTTGATCATTAATAATTCCTGCTTGAATAGCCTTAGTATATTCAATAGTATTTGTTTTTAAAAACTCTAATTTAGTGTTTGATGAAAATAATACATCTGCACTAGTAATATAAGGATTTGTTTTACCTAATGTATATGTTTTTGATTTATATCAGTTATTATATGAATCATTTGGAGTTAAATTAGCAATTGCATCATCAATATCAATTAAATTATACAAATCAGTTGTACTAATTAATGCAATTTGATCTAAAATATTTTTTGAAGTAGCAACTTCAATTATTTTATTTACAATATGTTCTTGAACAACTTCACGATTTGTTGAACCTTGTGCTAAAATTGCTTCATCTAATGCAATTTTTTCTTGACTTAAAGCACTAAGATCTGCTTTTTTTACAACTTGTTCAATTGTTCTTGTACTGTAGTTATAACTTGAAATACTATTTCCAGCAACTCTAATTGCTGTTGAAGATAAAGTATTTGATTCATTAGATAATCTTTCAACAGTATAAGTATTTGTATCTGTAGGTATTAAATGTTCAGAGCTAGTTGAAACTAATAAATAAACCCCTTTATCAGTTACTGTATAAATTGCTGGATTTCCAGTTTTTGGATCAATTGTTTCAGCAGCAGATTTTACTTTTGCTCCATCAGTAAAAGTAATAGCTGTTCCTTTTTCAATAACATTACCACTTTTTGTTGCAAAAATATCAATTTCAACAATTCTATCATTGTCAAACATATAGTTTTTTACTGTTGGTGTTTGACCTGATATAACTTTAGAAATATAAGTAGTAATAACTGGAGTTTTATTATTAGCAGCTTGAACTGGAATTGTACCTTCACTAGTTATTGCTTTAGTTTCTCCTGCTGTATCAGTTTTTACTAAACCAATACTTGATTGATTATCAGACATTGCTATATTTATAGATTCACTAAAATCCTTGTTATCAATATAAAAAGTAGTAGGTTTAAAATATTGACTGCTAACAAGTAATCCTTTTTCATCTAAATTTGTTAAGTAAAAGTTATCTTGATAACCATACAAAGCAAAATTAACATTAGTACTTACATAAAGATCTCATATTTCTAATAAACTTCAATCAGGATTTATACTAAAATCTGCAACAGTTAATGGTGTACCCTTATTTACTCAACTATTTAATAAATCTGAAGCATTTGCATAATAGTTATTAGTTCCATTACTGCCATCTCCAACAATAATATGTAAATAGTTATTATATACATAAACTTGTTTTGGAGCTCTATCCAAAGTTATAAATTCTTTTTCAACATATTCATTATTTTCATCTTTAGTCATAATATAAATTGATGATTCATCTCTATTTCCATATATATATGATGTTTCATTTAAATTTAAATTATTAACTGTTGTTGCAGAATTTATAGAATAAATGTAATTTGCATTACTTTTATTAACTTTTAAGTTATTTGTTTTTACATATTCATTTGTAATTGAAATGTCATCAACAAGATAAGAGTTTGAAGGAGACATTGCTAATAATACTCCTGAAGTTGGAATTACTATTGAAATAGAACTTATTAATGATAAAAGTTTTTTCATATTATTTATCCCCCACTTTTGATTTAATTTTTTCTTCTTTCATTCTAGCAATTGCAACTTTTGCAGCTTCTTTACCAATAGCTTTTTTATAGAAACGTTTACGTCCAATAAATCATGCAGTTAAAATTGTCATAATTAATAATGACATTCCACCTAGTACAAGTGTTGGCATAATTCATGCTGGCAATGAATCTCTTTCAGTTAAACCTAAAATTAAAATTTCTACAACTTCTGCATTTGTATCTAAATATCATTTTGGATCTGTTGGATTAGCAAAACCTTTATCATAAATATATACTTTCATAGTTGTTGAACCTTTTGTTAGGTTACTTTGATCATATTGACTAACACTAATAGCATATCCAATTCCTTGACCAAGTTTTCTATTTTTATTTAACATATATTGTAATGCTTCACGTGAAGAATTAACATCAAATCCTCTACCATCAAATTGAAGTTTTTGTGCCTCATTTGCATATTGTTTCATATCTAACTTTAAGTTAGCTTCATTATCATTGATATTTGCACGTCCAGTAATAACTGATTTATATTTAACAGTAATTGGTTTTAATGTTATATATTTATTTTCATTACTATCAACATAAGTATTTTCACTATCAGATATTTTAAAATAACCTAATTCTGGTTTTTGACCAATTTTAATATTTATATTATCTAGTGTTCTTGTATAATATCCATTTTCATCAACAGTGTCATCTCCATTAAAGAAACCTCAATTATTTGCATCAAATTCAGTTCTTTCAGGTCCTGCACCTTCTCAATTACTAATTTGTCAGTATGAATTTTCTATTTCATTTTTAGAAAAAATTGGATATTCTTGATTTTTTATATGTATAACTTGGTTTAAATGATCTCCAATATTATTATAAATTTGACCAACAATATGATTAAAGTCATCTGCAATAATAGTTTCAGTTTCATATAAATCGTTCATATGATCAACTAAATTAACTAAATCGTATGCATTTGTATATGAAACGCTAACAGAGCGATCATTTTTTCCCTTAAATTTAGCAGCTCATTGTCCATTTTCAGTATTATTTGTCAATACTGATACTTTACCTGTCTCTTCAATATTTCCAAATTGATTTGTTGGAAAAAAAGTATTTGCCAAAGTATCATCAATGTCTACTTTATAGTCTCATAGGTCTTCTTGTCCTGGTGCTTGTTGTGCTTCTTCAAAAGATGATGCTTGTTTGAACATCATTCCCACTGTTCCAGAAATAGATTTAAATTCATTTATAATTTGTTCTTTTAATTCCTCAACATTTTCTTCTACATTATTTGCTGAATCTGAAGGTGTAAAGTTAACTATTTGATTACTTAGTGAAAGATCAGTTATATCATATTTTTCATATAAACTTCCATATCATGTTTTAGAAGCCATTTCTGATGCTCCTGAACCTAATAAGAATACAATTTCACCATTTACATAGTTTAATGAACCAGCAGTAATTTTAAACATAGCTTCATTAGCAGGTGGCATTTTCATTTGAACCATACCTGTATTAATTATTAATTCCTTAATTGCTCTTGAATTAGTTGAAGAAGCAAAATCAGAAGGTGTTTTATAAATATAACTATAAATAGCTTTGTCTGTTGTTAGTGAAATTTTATATTCATTTGCAATATTGTCATAGTAACTAATTAAATTAGTAACTTTTCCTTTTTCATCTTGAATTCCGTCTTTATCTTCACCTTTAAATAGATTAAAGTTAAATAATTCTTTGCTTTCTACTTTAAAAGGATTATTTTTATCATAATCAAGATATCAAAGTTTTCCTTCTCTTGCTGCTGTGTTTGAATTATTTGCTGCAAAAACAACAAAATCTTGATTATTTGGATTTCTTAATCTATGTTGAGTTGTAATCATTGAATTAATTCTTGATCCTTCATTTTGAGAATTCTCAAATTCAATTTCTTTTTCAAAAGGCTTAATATTTTCATCATTATTAGTATTTTCTGTAAACATTTTTGTTCCAGTACCAACATCTCCTGAATATAAGAAACTAGTATATCCTTTTGGATCAGTAAAGAAAATAAAGTCTTGAGTAGCATAAGAAGATACTTCCATTGTTTTTACTAAATTATCAACTGCAATTTCTCCTGAAATATCTGAACTAAATTCACCAGTATTTTTATTTATTTTATTAGTTAAATCATAACTAAATATTCCAATTTGGTTTTCTGCTGAACCAGAAAAATGAGCAGCAATATATAACATTGTTGACCCATTAGTTTTTGTATTTGAAAATACATTTAAAAATCTATTAAAATTTAAAGTTCCATTTTGACCAGTCATTGTTGTTGGAATAACAAAATCTAAGTCTAAAAACTTAGCTTCACTACCATCAAAAACTTTAACACTACCTTGTGCATTTCCACTAAATTCTTCTGATCATCCAGCCACATATCTATTTACAAATTCATTATTTCCATTAATATATTGTATAATTGAAGTTCTTTCATAATCTTTATCATTATCTGTTTGAGTTTTTGCATCATATGTAAAATAAGCAGTATCTTCAACATCATCAAATACCATTTGACCATTATCAAGAGTATGCATTTTTACAATATTATTTCCTTTTGATTGAATTTGATAAACTGTATCTGATCCATTCTTATTAGCCAAGTTATATGATTGAACTGTCGATAAGTTTCTAATAGCTTGTTCGCCATCTTCATTTACTTGTTCTTTAACATCTCTTGCTAATTGAAAACCATAATTTGGATTACTATATACTTCTGTTGTATCAACTACTGTGGAATTTAGTCCTTGAAATTCTTCTTCTCAAAGTTCCAAATAAGCACCTTTTGTCATATCTGGCATTTCTAATTCAACTGCAGCATCTCTTGTTGATAAACTGTTAATTTCTTCTTTTAATATAACTCCTGCAGGGGCAATTGATGCGCTCATTCCCCCTAATAACGCTAGTAATGTTTTCATAATAAACTTTTCCCTCTCTTAAATTTCCAATAAAAAATTATTTACAGCAATATTCCCCAATATATTTGTAAATTAGTATGTAATATAAAAAGCCTCATTTTTTAAAATAACTCATAATAGATTGTATAAACGATGTGACCTGTTTGATTAGTTAGTTTTAAATATTTGCTTTTTAAAACTAGTTAAAAATTGAGCTTTATTATTTCACACAAAAAGTGTGTGAATTTAGTCACAATACAATTAAATTATAATATATTAAGACAAAAAAATGCAATAGATATTGCATTTTTTTTATAATCTAAAAATCTAGAGTTAATTAAAACTCTAGTATAAACTACTCAAAAAAATGAGTAATTTTTGTTAGTTGGTTGGTTTTATTTTATTAAGTAAGGTTTATGTTTATAATTATTATTTGAAAACCTATTATGGCTTGATCCCTTGCCCGCCCTTACACCCTTTTAAATATGTTCTATTAGAATTTAAATTTCAATTAATCCTTTTTATTAAATTCTAACTGTTGATTTCAATTTTCTAGTAATTGCTCCACCTCTGGTTGTGTCAACTTTGTTTGTTTTGTTTGTTTTTTAATTTGGCCAAATTTAAGTAACATAAAGTTTAAATTTATAATGTAAACAAAAATGTCGGGAATATTGACATATAGAATAATATTTCAATCAACTTTTAACAAGATCAATACTAAATTTGCAAATAACATCAAAGTGATATATGTTAAATTGAAAATTGACAAACTAATTCTTCATTTATTCATGTTTTTTCTCTCTTTCTTATTCTTCTAGTTTTTGCAAAAAGTTATTGATTTCACCTGTTGAAATAAATGAATCCTTGTCTTTATCTGATTCATAAACAACAGCATTGTCATTTACTATTAAGTTATTATTGTCAATACCCTTTGATTCTTTAGTAGGATTGACAACTGGTTTTCTTTTAACTACAGGTTTATTGACTATTAACGCTTGTTGATCTGAATGATTATGTTTTACTTGTGTTTTTTCTCTTGTTTGACTAGAACCAGGTATATTAATCGTTATATTTCCATAACTTACCTGACCTTGTCCAAGCATTTGAGGTAAACTTTCTTTCAAACTATTAGCTCTATAATTATTAATATTTAATAAATCATTAGACCTACCATTGATAGTTTCTTGAATTTTTGCTTGATAATTTAATTGCATAGAAGCTCTTTGAGCTTCTTCAAAAGTTACAAAATGAGCAACCACGTTCATATCTTTATCCATTACAAAGAAGTCATTATTTTTACACATTACATAGTACATTTTTATCTTCCTCTTGCACTATTTTTAACTACTTTATAATGAGTTTTGCAATATCAACTGTTTAAAATTTCTTTTTTTGGTTCTTTAAGACAACCTGAATAATTACATGTAGAATTATTTATCATTATTATTCCCTCTTTTCTAAGTTAAATAGTTTAGTCTATTTTTTCTTTATCCTCTAATGCCTTATAAATTGACTCCATATTAATTGGCAATTTTACAAGATTTTTTAGGGGTAAATTATTTTTTATCAAATACAAAAATAAAAAATTCAATTGTTGGTATTTATCAATTGCTATAACTAAAGAATTTTCTTCCTTATCGTATTTAAAAGATTTAATATTTTTTTCTAATAAAAAATCTCTAAAATTTTGTACATCAAAGAACTCTTTAAGATAAATTTTGTACTTAGAATAAATATTTAATTCTTCTTTTGATCCTTCAAATACTTTCATTCCTGCATCTAAAATTACATAATCATCAATTATATCTGCCATTTCATCAATGTTGTGAACAGTTATAACTATTGTTTTTCCTTCATTTTTATATTTTATTAATAAATTCTTAATCTTATTTCTTCAAATAGAATCTAGGTTTGCTCCAGGTTCATCAAGAATAATAAGAGTGGGATTTTTTATAAAACAAATAATAAAATTTATACGATTTTTCATTCCTCATGAAAAATTCTTAAGTTTTTTATCTTTGCTTTCTCATAAATCAAAAAAGACCATTCATTTTTCAACTGTTTTGGCAATTTCAGTTTTTTTAATTCCAAAAATCATACAAATATCAATTAAAAATTTATAAGCGGAAATATCATACAATGAAAAATCCATTTGAGTATAATAACCTATTTCTCTATTTGACTTATAATAGTTTTGAGATTTTCGATTAATTTTATTAATTTCAATTGAACCTTTAAATTTCTTAATAATTCCAGTTAATGAATTCAAAATAACAGTCTTGCCACTACCACTACTACCTAATAACCCAATTATGCGTCCAGGCTTAATATTAAAACTTATAGGACCAACTTTACTATATTTAAAATTTTTTGTAAAATTTTCAAATTTAATAAGCTCTTCCATAACTAATCTCCTTTTAATTTAAATCCATCTTTTTAAACTTATAATGTGAAATACAATATAAAATTAGTGCAAAACCAGCTTGAATAATTAAGTAAAAATAAACAGGAATAAAATTATTATAAGAATCTCCCCGAATTATTTGATTTTCCACTTTAAAAGTATATGTTGTATATGGTAAAAACATATTTTCTTGTTTTTTAAAAGATATATTTGATTTATAATCTGGTTCAAATCAAATGTCTTGATAACTAAATCCAGCATAATATGTATAATTATTTAATACATTTGACATAAAATTTATTTGAAAAAATATATTATAAAAATCTCTACTTTTTTTATATGCTATTCAATCTGCTGAATTTGTTTCAATTCTATAAGTACTTGATAGAATGTAATTTGAAGTATATTTAATAAAATAATTTTCTAGAATTCTTATTGATAACATCAAGGGATTGAAAAAACCACCTTGATCCATTTGTTTTTCTACAATTGGCATAATTTCACTATTTCTCAATGTTAATCCATTTAATGTTACAAATGAATTTTGATAAATATCTTTTAAATATTCAGTCTCTAATGTTTTTACTTCATTCTTAGTTTCATTTTTGATATAATTTTCTACATTGCCTTCTTCTAAAAATATAAAATCATCAAATAAATTATAAAATTGTCTTTGAAAGCTATTGAAATAAGTCATTATTTCATTAGTAAATTGTTGCAATTCTAATAATATTTCAAAATTTTCATTTTTTTCATTAATTAATATTTCTAATTGATCATTAGAAATAAAAGTATTTTCTAAGTTAGCTTTTACTTCAACCACATCATTAATACTTCAGGTTTTTAAGTCTGAATCTAGTCTTACAGAAGCTATTCGTGCTTTAAAATTAAGTTCTACTGGGGAATTATTTATAATTCCTAAATTTTTTCAAATATCAATTCGTTTTAAAATATTTGTAGAAGAACTAAATTCATCACTTCTAAACATATTTTTTTCATTTAAAAAACTATTATTAATATAATAACTAAGATTTGGATAAGCAATTTTTTTACTTTTTACATACTTTTGTAAATCAATTGCATCATAGATATCTTCAACCTTTTGAACAGTAGAAACTTGTTGTGGAGAAATAAATGTCAATTGTTTAGATTGCTCTGAAGTAGTTAAAAATTGATACGGCAACGAAGATATAAAACCAAATGACATTATTAAAGTCATAATTATTGTTGTAATTTGAGTTGAAAAAGTAAATAGTAAAAATATAATAAAACTTTCTAAAAAAAATAAAATAAGCATTGAATATATTAAATAAACTAATGTTACTCTTAAGAAAGTTAGATCTATTTTTAGTTCTGAAAAATAATTAAAAATATTAAGAATTATAAAATTAGATATAAATAGCATACTATTAAGCGTAAAAATCACTAACATTGTTATGAAAAATAATTTAGTTCTTTTTAATTCTTGAGTCACAATTATATTAATTGTTTTATCTTCTCTTTTTTGATTAAAGAAAAATGAAATCATTTTTAAAACATTTATAATTATGATTACAAAGGTATGAATTAATACATAATAATTAAAAATCACTATTTTTATATCAGTTGTTTTTATAAATATAACTGCAATTGAAAGAGCTAATGTAAAGAATAGTGATATTAGAGTCATCACTATAAAACTCTTATCACCAAAAAGTGTTTTAACTTGATATTTAAAAATAATTCCACTTGTTATCTTAGTTGTATTCATCAATATAACTATTTTATTTAACTAATATTGTTAGTTTTTGTCAAAGTGCAGCAGAACCCATATGTATATTAATTAATATTTTAAAATAATCAAATTCAAATATAATAGGAAGTATTCTATTCCCAGAAGTAAAATTTCATGGATATATTCTTTCGTTAACTTTGTATATTCCATAAGCACCAGTTTTTGTACCTGAAATAGAAAAATTAAAGATAGTCTGATTTGCTTCTTGCAATATATCAGATCTATATTCTAATAATTCAGGAGTTTCAAGATTTACATATGTATGAACTGTTTTATTATTATAAGCATTATTTGTTCAAGTTCATTTATCTCATAAACTTCCATCATCTTTAAATCCACCAAGCATAGAATCATATCTTTTAGAAAAATCTATTCCATAAGTTGCTTGAAAAACGCTAATTGCTTTTGAGATATTGTTAGAAAGTAGTTCATTCAAAGAATCAGCATTTCTTTCTTTTGAAAGATCTGGAGAATATCCAACTACTATTTCAAAACTTGGTAAATTATAAGTATAGGTTCCTTCAGATAATTTAATTACTAAGCCATCTATTTTTATTGTTCCTATTTGAGTTATAGAGTTACTATTAATAGTTGAATTTTCCTTATTAATATTGTTTTTTTCGTAAAAATTAGTTAATTGAGTATTGAAATATTCTTCTGAATCTTCATATGTTTCTTGGATATATTCATCAATATAATTTTGTCCCTCTTCACTAGTCATATCTCATCTAAAAATTAAATCTAAAGTTTTAGCAATTTCAGTACCTTCAGCAAATGAAGCAAAATCATTGCTAGTATCTGTAATTGTTTTATTATTTTCTCTATATCTATTACTTCAATTAATTTCTTTAACAATTTCATTTCCTGTTATTTCTATAGGTAATGATGGTAATTCAGAATCACTGAAATAATTATCTTTTACAAATGTTTTTATAAAACTAGAAGAAGTTTCTTTATCATAAAATTCTTTAATTTCATTTGTCAAATCAGCTAAAGCTGTTTTAGGACTAGACAAGCTTGAAAATTCAATATTGCTATATTCTGAACTTTCTTGTAAAAAGTCTTTTTGAACATTTTCAATCATTGTCTTAGTTCCTTTATTAAAAATTTCACTATCTGTTAATCCAAATAAAAAATTATTTTTAAAATTTAAAGTATCATTTTCATTAGTATTTTTTTCATAATTTATTTTAATTTCATAATTAAAACTAATGTTTGCTAAATAAATTTGATCAGTTTCTTCTGATTTATAATTAGAAGAAATATCAAAATCGCTTAAAATAATATTATTATCAAAAATTGGAGTTGATAAATTAGATAAAATTATAGTATATTCTTCTTTATCTGATAAATTATTAATTTCAGTTTGTAAATCAGATATTGCCATGACATTATTAAAATCATCATGAATTTCTAATTTTTCATCCTCTGTTAATGGTCTACTTTCTTCTTGATATAGATCAATTTTTGTTTTATTAAAAAATTTAAAATTTGATTCTTCTTCAAGATCAGTTAAAGAAGTTAAATAACTTTGTCTTGTTCTTATATGATTATTAATTATATTTGCCACTTCTTCTGTAAAAGTTTTTATAACTTCTTCTCTATCAATAGGTTCTACTGGAGGTATCCCTGTTCCATCATTATTGCCACAAGCAATCACTGTTGTAGCAGAAACAGTCGTCATTCCAATTGCTCCTAAAAGGGCTAATAGTTTTTTCATGTTTTTCTCTCCTTTGAAAAACACATTTTATATATTCCATTTTTTGATAACAAACCCTAAAAGGAGTTTATAAAAAAAAAAAAAAAAAGCAAGTTATTAAAATGAAAAAAAAAAAAAAAAGTTCCACCTATAGGTGGAACCTAAACTAAAAAGTTTTTTAGTTTCTATACTTAATTTTAATTATTAAAATAATAATTAATAAATCTGTCTAATTATTGTAGACTTATTAATTTCATATAAATGCCCATCCTTTGTTCCAATTATTTGAGTTGTTTCAGTGTATGAAGCTAAGGCTGTAAAATTAATTTCAAGTGTAAGTATGCTTTTTAAACCTCCAGTAGAATAAAAAACTCCTAATTTATTATTTTCTATAGTTTCACGAGCAAGTAATTCATTACCTACTTGTATTATATTCGTTGCTAAATCTAAAGTAGTTTCGCCCCCATAGACAAGATCTCATTCTTGATTCCAGGCAGTAACTATTTTTTTTCCAAACATAAGAAGTTTTCCAGCATTTGTCTCAATAATACCAGAAAAATTCTGAGCTAGTGTATTTTGATTAAATAAACTAGCAGTACCATTCGAGTCTATTTTATAAAAATCTTGATAACCATTTACACCATAAATATCTGTACTATTTTTAGAAGCGTAAGCTGCTATAGGATATCAATTAGCATTATCAGTTTCTCTAACAATTTCCATATTAAAATTTAAAGAATAAGCCTTTCCATATGTTCAAATTAAAATTCTTGATTGGTTACTACTCCTTTCAACTATTGTTGCAGATATAATCCTAGTTATTTTATTAAACTCCTCATGTTTTATAAGTTTTCCTTGTGAATCCAATGTATAAACAGCTTCTTCTGTTAAAACAAGTAGTTTATTAGTATCAAATACCTTAATATCTACAATTTCTCCTTCAATTTCTAGATCTTCAATTATTTCTATTTCTATTTCCTTGTTGATTGCATTTTTATAACTTAATATCAGTTTAGTTGTACCAACTTGCAAACCACTAATTTCTAAATTATTATTTTTATCTTCAACTTTTATAATTGAAGAATCAAGAATTTCAATTTTAAGAGTTTCATCTTCAATTGGATTTAAAATATTAAAATCTATTGAAATTTGCTTATCAACTTTTAAAACAATATTTGAAGTGTCAATTTCAATTACTGGATCATCATAAACTTCAATCAATATTTGTTTAGAATCAGCATTTTTATAGGTTAAATTTAACGTAGTTGTTCCAGCTTTCAAAGCATTTATTGTTAAAGTATTATTTATATCTTTAAAACCAGCAATTGTATTATCTTCTAATGCTATTTTAAGAACTTCATCTTCAATTGGGTTTATAATTTCATAACCCCTTGTTTCATTATCATTTATTCATAAAGCAATTTTTGAAGTATCAATTTCAATTACTGGATCATCAGGTTGCACTTCAATCTCTATTACCTTATCATTTGCATTCCTATAACTTAATGTCAACTTAGTTATTCCAATTTTCAAACCTTTTATTGTTAAAGTATTGTTATCATTTTCAACTTTTGCAATTGATGCATCTGCTATTTCACTATCCAGTTTTTCACCTTCTATTGGATTTATAATTGTATAATCTCTTGTTACAATTTCATTTACTTTTAAATCTATTTTTGAAGTCAAAATTTCAATTACTGGATCATCATAAACTTCAATCAATATTTGTTTAGATTCAGCATTTTTATAGGTTAAATTTAACGTAGTTGTTCCAGCTTTCAAAGCATTTATTGTTAAAGTATTATTTGCATCTTTAAAACCAGCAATTGTATTATCTTCTAATGCTATTTTAAGAACTTCATCTTCAATTGGGTTTATAATTTCATAACCCCTTGTTTCATTATCATTTATTCATAAAGCAATTTTTGAAGTATCAATTTCAATTACTGGGTTATTAGAAACTTCAATATCAATAACTTTATTAAGAGCATTTCTATAACTTAATGTCAACTTAGTTATTCCAGTTTTCAAACCTTTTATTGTTAAAGTAGTTTGTTCTTCTTTAACACTTGCTATTGTATTATCTTCTAATTCTCATTTAAGAGTTTCATCTTCAATTGGATTTAAAATATCATATTTTCTTTCCATTGTTTCATCAACTCTTAAATGAATTTTAAGAGTATCAATGTCAATTACTGGAACATCAGGTATTACTTCAATGTCTATATGTTTAGTTTCTGCATTTGTATAAGATAATATCAATTGAGTTATTCCAAGTTTTAATCCTTTTATTATAAAAGTATCCTTTAAATTTTCAATATCTACAACTGTATTATCTTCTAATTCTCATTTAAGAATTTCATCTTCAATTGGATTTATAATTTCATATTCTCTCTCAATTTGTTCACCAACTTTTAAATTAATTTTTGTAGTATCAATTTCAATTACTGGGTTATTGGATATTACTTCAATGTCTATATGTTTAGATTCTGCATTCAAGTAAGTTAGATTTAACGTAGTTATTCCTACTCGCAACCCTTTGATTATTAAACTACTATTATGATCCTCAACTTCTACAATTTGAGAATCATCAACATTAAATTTAAGAATTTCATCTTCAATTGGATTTAAAATATTATATTTTCTTTCAATAGTTTCATTTACTTTTAAAACAATTTTAGTATTATCTATCTCAATTATAGGATTTGGTTTTTCTTTATCTTTTAAAAAGAAAAATGCAAGCGAACCTAACAACAATGAAAGTAATAAAATTAATAATAACAATCATAAAATAAGTTTTTTGCGACTTCTTTTTGGTTTATCAGTGTTTTGATCTAAATTATTAAATTTATTTTTATCTTCAACATTATTATTTTCTTTAACACTTTTTTTATCTTTAACATTATTATTATTATTATTATTATTTTCTTTTTTATCATAATCATCAAATTCAATAAATGAAGAATCACTAGGATAGGATTCTTCATTTTTAAATTCTGTATTAAAAATTTCTTCATCATCCATAGTCACAGATACATAATCTGTTTCAAACTCTGAAGCTGAACCAATGTTTATCTCAACGTTTCCATAATTTACATTATTAAAACCACTTAATTGATCAAGATTATTATTTAAAGTCAGCAAATAATCTTGTGCTAAATTTTGATCATGAAAAGATGCAATATATGAATTATTTAAATTATCAATTATATAAAAAATTTCATTTTCTTCATAAAGGGTATATCTCATTTTTGTGCACACTTTCATATTAAAAAAATTAATAACCCACTATAGCATTTAAAATACTAACTAATTTTAACAAAAAAAAAAAAAAATGTTTCACCCAAATGGGTGAAACATTAGATTTATAAAATTATAGTTTATTAATAAAATATTTTTTAATAAACTGGGGATTACTTCATTAAAAATGAATCTAATGAAGTTTATTATATTTATTGGTTTTTTATTAATTAAGTAAGGTTTATGTTTATATTTATTATTCGAAAACCTATTATGGCTTGATTCCTTGCCCACCCTTACACCCTTTAAATATATTCAATTAGAACTAAATTTCAATTATGATTAATCTTTTTGATTAAATTCTAACTGTTGATTTCAATTTTCTAATAGTTGTTCAACCTCTGGTTGAGTTAACTTTATTTGTTTTTTAGATTGACTAAAATTAAGTAACATAAAATTTAAGTTTAAAATGTAAACTAAAATATCGGGAATATTAATATATAAAATAATATTTCAATCTACTTTCAACAAGATCAATATTAAATTTGCAAATAACATCAAAGTAATATATGTTAAATTAAAAATTGACAAAATAATTCTTCATTTATTCATAGTTTTTTTCCTTTTATTCTTCTAGTTTTTGTAAAAAATTATTTATTTCACCTGTTGAAATAAATGAATCACTATTGCTATCTGTTGCAACACTAGTAACATCATTTGCAATTACTTCTTTAACAGCATCCCTAGTTAATGGTTCCTTAACAGGATCAATTGGCTTTCTTTTTTCAGTTTTATTAATTATTAAGGGTTGCTTTTGCTCTAAAAAATCATCTTTTACTTGAGAACTTTGTCGTGTTTGACCAGAACCAGGAATATTAATTGTTATATTTCCATAACTCACTTGACCTTGTCCAAGCATATGAGATAAGCCATCTTTTAAATTATTGGTTCTATATTTATTAATATTTAATAAATCATTATTGTCTCTATTCATTGTTTCTTGCATTTTTGCTTGATAATTTAATTGCAAAGAAGTTCTTTGAGCTTCATCAAAAGTTGCAAAATGAGCAACAACGTTCATATTTTTATCCATTACAAAGAAGTCATTATTTTTACACATTACATAATACATGCTTATCTTCCTTTTGCACTATTTTTAACTACTTTATAATGGTGTTTGCAATATCAACTGTTTAATATTTCTTTTTTAGGTTCTTTAAGACAACCTGAATAATTACATGTTGCATTATTTATCATTTTGTTCTCCTCTTTTCTAAGTAAAATAAAATATAAAACTAATATTTTATTTTAACTATTCAAGTTCTTTATTTTCTAATGCTTTATGAATTGATTCCATATTAATTGGTAACTTTACAAGGTTTTTTAAAGGCAAATTATTTTTAATTAAATATAGAAATAAATAATTAATTTGTTGATATCTTTCAATTGCTATAACTAAAGAATTTTCCATTTCATCATATTTAAAAGTTTTAATATTTTTTTCTAGTAAAAATTTTCTAAAACTTTCTACATCAAATAATTCTTTTAAATATACTTTGTATTTTGAATAAATATTTAATTCTTTTTTAGAGCCTTGAAAAATTAATTTTCCTTGATCAATAATTAAATAATCATCAATAATATCTGAAATTTCATCAATATTATGAGCTGTAATAATTATTGTTTTACCCTCATTTTTATATCCAATTAGTAAATTTTTAATTTTATTTCTTCAATATGAATCTAAATTAGCTCCTGGTTCATCTAAAATTAAAATTTCGGGTTCTTTTAATAAGCATAAAATTAAATTAACTCTATTTTTCATTCCTCATGAAAAATTTTTAACTTTTTTAAATTGAGAATCTGTTAAATCAAAGAAATCAATTCAATATTTGATTCTAGCTTTGATTACTTTTCTTTTAATTCCCATTACTAATGACATATTCATTAAATATTTATTTAATGAAAAGTTTTGTAATGAAAAGTCTATTTGAGTATAAAAACCGATATTTTGATTTTGTTGAAAACCTTTAGCTTTTCTAGTAGATTTATCATTAATTAAAATATTGCCATTATATTTTTTGTAACAACCAACAACAGAATTTATAAGAACAGATTTTCCACTACCACTACTTCCTAGTAATGCAGTTATTTTTCCTTTCTTAATTTCAAAAGAAAATTTACCTATTGAATGTTTTTTAAACTTTTTAATATAATTTTCAACTTTTATTATATCTTCCATAAAAATCACCCTCTTTATTTCAAGTCAATTCTATTAAATTTAAATATTACAAAACTAAAATTAAATAAAGAGAAAATTAATAATACAGCAATATAAAACATAGGATTAATATAGTTATTATGCGTATTTGGCAAAATTTTGTTATTTTCATCTAACTTTAGAGTGTATTCAGGATAGCCCAAAAATATATTTTGTTGTTCATCAAATACTATTTTTGAATCTGAATATGATAAAAATCAAAAATCATCATATGAATATCCAGAATAGTAAGTATAGTTAGATCACATTCCATTAAAAAGATTAAAATATAGGAAAATATTTAATTTAGTTCTTGATCTAATATAGGTACTTCAATCTGCTGAATCAGTAAGAACAGAATTATTGGTTATCAATAAAAATCTACTTGTATATTTAATAAAATATTGTTCTAAAATTCTTACAGATATCATTAAAGGAAAATTCAATTGTTCTCTTACAAAATTGTAGGTATAAGTATCATTAGCCAAGGTAAAAAAGTCTTTATAAGTACCATTTAACTGGTAATTATACATAGATAACAAATAGTCTTTTTTAAATTTTATAGTGCTATCGCTTTTTGACACATTTGTAATTTGGCTTAAATTATCATCAATAAATATAAATTCATTAAATAACGCTGCTTTTTCCAATTGTATATCTGAAAATTGAGTTTGTATGAAGAGTGAAAATGAATATAAGTCTTCTAATATTTGTTTTTTTCATGCTTCAGTTTCATTAGCTCCTAGTATTTTTAACTCTTCTAAACTAATGAAAGTATTTTTTAATGATAAATCTATTGTTAATTTATCTCCAATACTTCAATTACTAGGTATATCTGATTCATTTTGTGGCAAAGATCTAATTGTTAAATTTGAAGTTTTAATTTCATAAGCAGTTGAATTAATAATTCCCAATGTACTTCAAATATTATTAATTCTTTGATTAATAATATTTTCATCAACATTAAAACTATTAAAATCAAATTTACTTGCAAGAAATTGATCGTTTATATATTTTGATAGATTATTATATTTAATTTGATTTTGATTTACATATTTTTGAAAATCAAAAGTTTCATATAAATCAGTTACTGTTAGCAATTGATTATTTTTAAATTTGACAGTCATATTTTTTTCATTAGTCTTTTGAAAACTAACTGGTAAATTTGCTATAAATGTACAAGACAATAAAAGAGTACATATAATAGTTGTTGATTGTAGTGAAAAAATGAATATTAAAAATAAAATAAAATTAATCAAAATAAAACTAGCGATTATTCCATAAATTAAAAATGCAGTTGTAATTCTCAATAAAAGATAATTTAAATTAAATCCAGCTAAAATAAAGTTAAATATATTAATTAGTATAAATGTACTTGCAATATTTATTAAAGCGACTAGAAACATTAAAATTCATTGGCTAATAAATAATTTATTTCTAGATACTTGATTAGATAAAGCAATAAAAATTGTTTTGTCTTCAATTTTATTGTGATAAAAAAATTGAACCATTCTTAAAATTAAAATAAATAATAAGCAAGAAATATAAAATAATACATAAAAGTTAAAACCAACAACTAAGGTTGAACCTTCTTTAAAGAAATTTGAAATAGTTGCAAACACAACAGAGCTTAATAATAAAATTAGATTCAGTATTAAAAATACTAATTCATTAAAAATATTTTTAATATTAAATAGTAATAATATTCTAAAAGGTATTGATTTATACAGAAATGATTTATTATCCATCATTATTTTTTCAAAACAACTTTTCTATTAATCTTTTTGTGCTTTTTCAATTATTGTTAAATTTCTGGTTCTTCAAACATTTTCAATTTTAAAATTAACATTAATAAAATTTTGTCTAAAGTTTCATGTTATGTTACTGTCACCAGAATAATATCAACCATCATTTATGACTCCTGTATCTGTTACCTTCATCATTGTGTTAGTATTTGCAGTTATTGATCAATTATAAATATTTTGTTTACCTTGTTCTAATAAAACATCTCTATGTTTAATCAAGTTTTTATTTTTTAAACTAATACTATCATTCAACATTGTTGGAAACTGGTGTCCAGAAACTGAAATATCATTTCATATATTATCAAGTTCTCCACTTGAAGAAATTCCTTGTCCAGAAAATCTTGCAACTGGAAGTTTATTGTAACTTTTTTCTTCTCTAGTTTTTATATCAAAAACATTTTGAAAAGCTTCAATTCCTAATTCTAAATTATAATACATTGCTCCAAATAAATAAGATTTTCTATAGTCTTCTCTTATCTCTTTAGTTTCATCATTTGAAATTGCAATTGAAATGAATATTGATAAATCATTAATAGGATGAATATATGAATTATTCACTTCGATAGATAAACCTTTTAATTTTACTTCACCATTACTAATTGAATTTTCAAAAGCAATTTGTTTACTTTCAACTAATTGTTCATCTAACTCAGTTTCCATTTGTTCTAATACACTTTTGTTTCTAGAATTATAAGAATTATAATATCTTATATAATTATTATTTAAGTAATTATATAAATCTGAATTCAATGAACTTTCTTCGTCAAATAAAAAACCTGTTTGATTTTTTTCTAATTTACTAAAAATAGAATTATATAATTTTAAATCAGCTTCATTTGCTCAGTTAGATTCTACAGCTGCTTCTGCTTTTAAATAATCATTACTTATATATTGATCAAAAATAATATCTCCAGTAAAAGCTAACGGAACAGTACTTATTTCTTTAAAATAATTTATTTTCATAAAATCAATTATATTATTTTTAAAATTTGGATTATCTTCATATATTTTTTTAAATTCAATATTTGTTGGAGTAAATATATTAGCTAAATCTTTTTTATTTTCATAACCAAAATTATTAGCATCAATTCAGCTATAGTCTCCTCCTTTTAAATAATAATCATTAGTAATATTTTTTTCTAAATTTTGAATTGAATCTACTAATATTTCATTTGAAGTTAAAGTGAAAATAAATCTTTTTAATAAACTATATTCAGTTTCTTGATTATTTGAATCAAAATATTTGAATTTTAAATTCAAATTCAAACTTACATAAGAAATAAAATTTGACTCACTTTCATCTTTTAAAATATTATCATTAGTATAATTAATTTCTAATGACGATCAATCTGGTTCAAAACCACTGTAAAAATCTAGCCCTTCAATTATCAAAGCATATTTTTCTTTATTAATATTATCTTCAAAATATTTTTTCATTTTGTCAGAAGCCATTATTTTATTAATGTCTGATACTAAATATTTTTTATCACTTTCACTTAATACGTCACCTTTTACTGCTTCTCCTTGATTTTTATCTACTAAATCAGTAATTGTTTTTTGATTTAAAAAAGTAAATAAACTATTAGAATTTGTAGTCACATCAAAAAAATTATTATTAATTTCTTTTCAATAATTATCAGTTGTTAAATTTAAATCTTTTAAAAATTCTTCTATTAGTTTATTAATTTCTGAAGTATTATCGTCTCCATTATTATCTTTAGGTCCTGAACTACATGCCAAAACTGTAACACTACTAGTGGCAACTAGACTTAAACTTCCTAATAAACTTATTAATTTTTTCATATGTCTTTCTCCTTTGAAAAACACATTTGATATATTCCATTTTATTTATACTAAACCCTATGAGGAGTTTACAAAAAAAAAAAAAAAAGCAAGTTATAAGTGTGAAAAAAAAAAAAAAAATACTTCGAACTTTTATAACACTTATATTTTATATATCTTTCAATGTTAAAATAATCTTGCAAATTAATTAAAATGAAAGGACTACTTATCAAAATGATTACAATTAAAAATTTAAATAAAAAATATGGAAACAATATTGTTTTAGATATTAATCAATTAACAATTCCAACTGGACAAAGAATTGCTTTAGTTGGTAAAAACGGAGCCAGGAAAATCAACTTTAGCAGAATTAATTATGGGAACAATTAAACCCTCAAGTGGTTCAATTCAAATTGAAATTGAAAATTTAAGAAAGAATGCTGTCTTTCAATTAACAAGTTATGGAAATGAAAGCCACATTTTAGATATTGCAAAAATGTATTTTGATTTATTTCATTCACAATTAGATTTAAACCAGTTATTTTCTCAATTTGAATTAGATGATCAAAAAAAGAAAAAGTTTAATAAAATGTCTGGAGGACAACAACAAAAGTTTAAATTTTTAATTGCTCTATTAAATAATCCTAACCTTTTACTCTTAGACGAACTTACAACATCACTTGATTTTGTATGAAGATCTAAAATTATTGGTCTTTTAAAAAATGCAATTGAAAAAAGTGAAGCAACAGTCATATTAGTTAGCCATGATAAAGAAGAAATTGCCCATCTTTGTGACCGTGTCATTTATATTGAAAATGGCAAAATTACAAAAGATATTATGTTGCCAAAAAAATTTAAAGAAAAAGTTATTTTAATTGAAAGTGAATTGATGAATTATGAAGCAATTGTTTAAACATACTTTAAGGTTACAATTTAAAAACATTGCCTTTTTATTCTTTTGTATCGGAACACCAATCATTTGAGTTGTTTTAAATGGTTTAATCATCAAAGGAATTGATGGAATAGGTGCCGAAACAAAAAGCGCAGCCTTCAGTTCTCTATTTCCTGTTGGATTATTATTTTATTCATATTCTGCTGGTTTTATTGGTGCTTCAATGGATCTTGCTAATGCAAGAATTAATCGTCAGTTAAAACAATTATCGTTAGCAAAAATTAGTCCTTTAATGTATACATTAAATTTATTTTTAGTTTTAGGTTTTGCATATTTAATTGCTCTAATTCCTGTAATGCTAATCGCTATTTTTTGATTTAGCTTACATTTAAATTGAATGCTGCTATTAAGTTGCTTTGTCTTTCCATTCCTTAGTTTATTTTTCAGCGTGTTGTTAGCTGTTATAATTGCAAACATTTTCAATAATATTAAAACAGTCACTTTTGTTGTTATGATTTTGTTTTATATCATTTTATTTACTTCAAATGGTTTTTTAGTAGGACAAGATGAAAATAGTCGTGTTATGAAATATATTAAACTTTTAACGCCAGCTGGATGTATAAGTCTAATCTCTTCGTCACTTTACAATAATATTGAATTTTCTCAAGTTTGATATGCCTATTTAGTATTAATAATTCACGCTTCATGAATTAGTTATGCTGCAATTAAATTATTTAAATGAACATAAAAAGTAGGAACCAAATTTGGTTCCTACTTTTTTATTTAAAGATTTATTATTCTAAATTGTTAATATAATTTTAAAACTTAATTTTATTGAACAATCATTTCAATTTCTAAAGGTAAATGGTTTTTTGAAATAAAAATCAATTTTACCTCGCCTTTTGATAAAGCAGTTATTTGATATTCCAAAATATTAAATCTTGTTGATTCTAATTGATCAAATTTAATAATTTTATCATTGTCTAAAAATACTTTAATGTCTTCATCAAAAGATATATCCATTTTTTGAATTTGTCCTACTGTTAAAATATTTGTTTCCAAACTATATTTTAAATTTTTAGTTTTCTTTTCAAGACTAATCCCATTAACTCTTAAAATTTCTTTTAAGTCCTCAACCTCTGCCTTTGTTTGACCAAGTTCTTGTTTTAAATTTTGGATTTCTGCATATTTTTCCTTATACAGTTCTCTACATTTTATTGAAAATGCAGGCATTAAATCACCTTCATCTATGGAAACATAGGTATTGTAAGTTTTGATATATTTATCTAATAAAATATCTTTGCCTGTTTCCACAAGCATTATATCATTTTCAAATGTGCTTACCCAATTTCCCTTACTAATTTTTGATGACTTTGATAATTTAAAATCAACATTAAATTGTTTTTTAATAAACATAAGAAATATCTTGTAGTCCTTTTTCTTATCAAATTTATCTATATCTCATCAATCAAAAATTAGTTGATCGGGAATACTGTAAAAATATATCATATGAGTTGGTGTATCTATGATTTGTGTAGTATTAATTTTAGTGTCATTCATTTTTTACTCCTATTCTAATGACAAAATGAAAGTTTTTTTCTTTCAATATAGTTATCGTCATAAAAATAGAGTTTTGTACAAAAAAACTACTATTAAAGTAGTTTTTAATAAAAATATTTTAGTGCTCTATCCATTTTGATTTCAGGGCAAAATTGAATTAGTAACATATCCATCATGATTATCAATTGTAATTGCAACTCCATAACGACTTACATCTGGTCAATATTGTTGAAGTAAACCTATTAATCCATTATCATAATATTCATTGAATGCATCCATTAATCTATCTATAATAAAATTACGTTCTTGAGAAGATGAACCAGCAAATTGGGTTGAAATCATAAACAATGTAGAAGTTAACAATTGTCTGTGCTCTCAATTTGGATGCATACAAGTTGTTATTCTAAGTATTTCTAGCAGTGCGTGATTTAAATTAATTTCAAAAAGAAATAAGTTATTTTCATCAAACTGAAGTAAAAGATTTGAAACAGCTTGACTTCCCCCAGCTGGAGGTAATCCTGGCTCAGGTTGTCTAGTATTTAAATCTGCTAGAAATTTATTATAACTTTGTTCAAGCTCAAATTGATTAAAATTATTTACTAAAACAAAATAATCACCGTAATTAGCATTAAAACCAAATTTTTTTGAATTGCTAAAGACAGATGAACCTTGATAATTTACTCTTATCTTTATGTTTGTTCCATCAACTAATACATCATAGCGAGTTGTCAAATCAACAGTTCCATCAGGAAATTTACTGTAATGATAATCTTGTGTTACTAAAGTATTTTGAGTTAATATGTTGGTTGTACTAAAATAATTTCGTAAATCATAATTTGTTTTTGAATCATTACTTGCAAAACTTTTAACTTCTGCATTAGTAAATGAAAAGTATTGAAATTTATCTACAAGTTCATTTATAGAGCTTGCAAATCTAAATCACTCTGGTAATGCAATTGAACTTCGATAACCATTAATTTTTTGATTTCCTGTTCAAGTAACTTGATCACCTCAAGGATTAGTTGGATTAACTTGATCATTTGGATATCTTTTTCAAGTATCCATTATTCCCACTGAAACCTGTTTTTGTGACAAAATCCTTTTAATTTCAATTATAATTCCTGAGCTTTTTAAATTTGCATATTCCCTAGATTTATCCATAAAAGTTTGCACAATGGTTTTTTTATCCTCTTCATGAGTTCCTAAATGGAAATTTGGCACAGTTGTTTGTAATAATCTATAAATAGTTTCATAATTGTATTCAGTATTTGAAGAATTGTATCAAAGATCATAATTTAAATTTACAATTCATTCATCTATGTATATTTTTGCATAATTTCCAAAAATATCAGTACCTTCAATATAATTTGAAATTACTTCATTTTTACATTCATCTGCTGTAATATTTTGATTTAATATACATTCAGTATTTTTAATATAAGAATTATTAATATTTTCCTGTAGTTTTGATTGTAAAATTGGACTAACACTAGTTATATTTAAACTCACAATCCCAATCATACTTAATAATTTTTGCACTTTCTGTATACCTTTCTTTCAACAAACCCACCCTACCAACCTATAATAATTTATAAATTGTTACAAATTAATATTAGTTTTATTTATTTTTTATGTTTCTAATCTATCGAATGTCAGTTAATTATTGTTTTTAATTAACTGACATTCCATAGAAAAAAGAAGAATTTTTTTAAATTTTTCTTTTTTAAAAAGGTTAAATACTAATTCTTTACTCTTAAAATAATTATCTTAAATTTAAATTAAAAGTTATATAAGCAGATCCATAAATCCCTTTACTTTTACCAATTTGATTTGGAGATAAAAATACTGATAATGTTATTTGTCCGTTTCCATTATTAGCATTATCTAAATCTTCTTGTGTTGCTAATCTATCTCTATTAATGGCACTATCAAAAATATAAAAATTACTATAATCAATACCATTTATAAAGTATAGTGCGTTACCAACATTTGATTTATGCATTTGGTCTAAGAATTGAGACATAATTTCTGAATGTAGGTTTACTAAAATAGTTGGATTAACAATTGATTCTGTATATATTCAAGTTGTTTTATCATATGTTGATAAATCTCCTGCTTGATGATGAATTGTCACATTTATGTATGATGCTCCGTATAAGCCATTTTCAATTCCAGCTTCTGTTGGAATTACTTTTGTGATTCAAGTTTCTTTTGAAGCTCCATTTGTTCCTCTAATATCATCATCGTTTATTGCTCTACCATCAATTACATTAATCATTGATTCTAATTGAACTCAATTTTCCTCAATAGTAATACCATGCTCTTTTTCAAAAACACTTCTTACCATTGCTGGAATAATGTATTGTGAGTATGAAGATACTGCAAATGCATCATATCCTAAGTGTTGAGTTTCTCAATAATTATTTAAAAGAGCCATATCAATTGTTTCTTGTTCATTTATTTTTAATATATTATTTGTATTTACTACAATTGGAATCACATTAGTTGCTCCAAAAGTTAGTGATCCAATTAAACTTAATAATTTAACCATGTCTTTTTGCCTTTCATTCTGCAAACCCACCCAGCCAACCTTTAAAAAGGCTCAATTTTAAATATATAGTTAAAATTACTATGAATTAGTTTTAATATAACTTAAAGTCATTTTTGCTTTATTGTAAACTCCTCGTTCTTTTCCTTCTTTAGTTGGAGTTAATCAAAAATCAAGTTTAGTTAATTCATTAACTTCTAAATTTTCTAAATCTTCTTGTGTAAATAATTCATTTGTTCCATGTTTAAATAAAAATTTTGAAGTTTCAACTGAATTTACGTGTTGAAATGTTGGCAATTCAAAATCATTAAGAAAAAAAACAAAAATATCTGAATGAATAGACTTTGCTATACTTTCTATATCATTAACTCCAATTACTACTCTAAACATTTCTTCTCCATTTAAAAAAGATAAATCCAATGATTCTTGAACAATTTCTGTATAAATTTTCATTTCTCCAAAGAAGCCCTTTGCTTCTCCAGATTGAGAAGCTTTTAAAACAGACTCAACCAAAATTGTACGAGCTCCTGTTCTTCCAAAAAGATCATCATCATTTAAATCTCTTTGATCTGTGATATTATAAGAACTTACTAATTCAAAATCTGATGGATCAGAAAAATGTCCAGCAGAATTAAGTGCATTTGCTGCTTGTCCTGTAATAAATTCTGAAGCAATTGCTCATGCTTTTAGATTTACTGAATAATATGGAAATTTTCTAAAAATGTTGTAATGACCATCAGCCACGCTTAAATCAACATTATCACTTACATTGATATTTTCTTGATAACTTGAAATTGAAAGTAATGGTGTAGTATTGCTTACTCCTAAACCAATTGTTCCAATTAAACTTAATAATTTAATCATATATTTTTTACCTTTCTTTCATCAAACCCACCCAGCCAACCTTTAAAAATAAATTTTTAATTAATTGTCAAACTTTATTGTTTTATAAATATTTTATAAATTAATTATAACTTTAAAATTTTCCATTATTTATATAATTTAATAAAAAAAATTTCTATTTTATGATTATTTTAGATTTTCCACACTTATAACTTGCTTTTTTTTTTTTTTTTTATAAAATTCCTCATAGGGTTTAATGTAATAAAATGGATATTTAAATTTTCTTATGTGTTTTATAGAAAAGGAAAAATTTAAATATGAAAAAACTTTTAGGATTATTGGGAGCTATGGGAATGGTAGCTTCAACAAGCTCAGTTGTAATTGCTTGTGGAGATAATGAAGATAAAAAAGAAATTAAATATGAATTAGAATCAAGTTCATTATTAAAAGGACAAACTACTACTATTAAAGTAATAGTTGAAGAAGTTGACATTGAAATTAGTGCAACTTCAAAAAATGAAGATATTGTTTCAATTGCCCCATCTTCAACTAAAGAAGGAACACAATTAGAATTTACAATAACTGCAAAAAAAGAAGGAACAACTCAAGTTTCATTTACTGCAAATGGTTATAAAACTTTAGAAGTAGAAATTAAAGTTACTACAGAAGTTGAAAAAGCATTAAATGATTCAATTGAAGTAATTGAAAATGAAGCTGGTTATAATTCAGAAGCAGATTTACAAACAGCTTTAGATACTAAGTTTAGTGAATCAAACATTAGTGCAAAAACTGTTAAAGAAGGAACACCAGTAAATGCAAATTCAATTTTAGTAGTTTATACAAAAGATGATACTTCAAGATGAATTAAAGAAACAGAACAAAAATATACAATTTCTGTATTCGAAGCTGAAGAAAATGAAACTAAAGCTTTAGTTTGAAAAGAAGAAAATTCAAGTACTGGTGCAGCAACTGCAAAAATGTTAGAACAAGTTACCCCAATTATTACTACTAATTATGATGAAAATACAATTGAATTAACTGATATAAATGACAGTGTTACTTTAGAAATTACTTTAAGTGATCCTAACTTAAATGAGCAAGGAGAACTAAAAGGAATACTTGCCTTAGATAAAGATGCAACTGAAGGCGAAAAAGGAATTGAAATTGATTTAGAAAAAGCTTTACCAAATGAAGAAGTTGTTAAGGGAACTTATTTAAAAGTTATTTTTTTAGGAATAGAAAATAATATTGTTAAATTAAAATTAACTGGAATTAGTTCAACTACAGAAAATAAAACTTTATCAATTGATTATGATGATGCAGCAACTAAAGAATTAACTTATAATGTAAATGTTGCTTAATTTTAATTATTGAAATAACTATATTTTTAATTTAAAACCCCCCACACATTACTGTATGGGGGGTTTTAAATTTCTATGTTGCTTAAATATAGCTATTTATTTTATAACTTTTTAATAATATAGTTAATTCAAATTTGTAATCGTTAATTTTAAAATTATAGTAATTATTTACTATTTTAAAGATGTTGTTAATCTCACAATTTTGATCCATTACTTTCACAAATTGTTTTAAATCATTTACCTGACTCTTTAATTTTTCTTTCTCCAGTACCTTCTCCATAATCATTTAAATCTACATATATAAAACCATAACGTTTTGTCATTTCTTTTGTTGACATACTTACAAGATCAATTGCAGTTCATGAAGTATAACCAATACATTCAACACCATCTTCTTGCATTGCTAAAAGCATATTTTTTAAATGTTCTCTAATATAATCAATTCTATATGTATCATTTAGAATGTTATTTTTTTGATCTCAAATTTCATCAACACCAATTCCATTTTCAACTATCATTAATGGTTTTTTATAACGATAATATAAATCATTCATATATATTCTCAACCCTACTGGATCAATTTGTCAACCTCATTCTGTCGCATCTAAATAAGGATTTTTCCCTCCAGCTAAAATATTTCCATTTGTAGTCTCAGTTTTTGAAACTGAAGTCACACTTGACATATAGTATGAAAAACTTAAATAATCTACTGTATATTCTTTTAAAATAATGGCATCTTCTTTTGAAATATTAATACCAATGTTATTTTTAGCAAAATAATTTAACATATATTGAGGATATTCGCCTTTAGCTAAAACATCAAAGTAATATCACATATTAATGTTCATATGTTGTTGATTTGCTAAAACATCTTCTGGATTGCACGTTGCTGGATATGTTTGTAACGCAGCAATCATTGAACCAACTTTAATGTTTGGATCAATTTCATGGGCTAATTTAACTAATTTAGCTTGTGCGATAAATTGATTGTGCAAAGCATTATAAAGTTTATGCAATCGTTTTGGATCATTTTTATCCATTACAAATCCAGCTCCTGTATATGAAGAATGCGAAGTAATATTAATTTCATTAAAACCTAGTCAATATGTAGCATAATCTTTAAATTCATTTAAAACAACTTCACAATATTCTAGAAATTTATCAATTGCTTGACGATTTTCAAAACCTCCATATTCTTCTAACAGTCATAATGGATAATCATAGTGACTCAAAGTTAAAACCAATTCAATATTATTTTCTTTTGCTTCTTGAAAGATTTTTTTATAATGTTCAATTGCTTCTCTATTTGGTTTATTTTCACTTGTAGGCATAATACGACTTCAAGCAATACTTGTTCTAAAGCAATTCATTCCCAATTGCTTAAATAACCCTAAATCTTCTTTATAACGATTATAAAAATCAATTGCTCAACGATAAGAATAAACTTTATCTTTTCCATTTTCTTTTGCATCTTGATAAGTATCTGTAAAGTATTCTAATGCTTCTACTGCTGCTGCTTTACGATCCAAATTGGGATTATAATATTTGTAATCTGCAATGCTTAATCCTTTTCCATGAGCATCATATGCTCCTTCATATTGACAAGCAGCAGCAGCTCCCCCAATTAGAAAATTTTTAGGAAACTCTAACTTTTTCATTTTTTTCCTCCTGTTTTAGTAATTTATTAGTAAAAATTTCTTTATGTTTTTCTGTAATTTCATAACCAATGTCTAATGAATGAATTACATTAAAATAATTATTTTTGAAATTATTTATTTTAATTTCATTAGTTTTAGAAACTACAATATTAATAATTTCATCAACATTTTCCATATATTTAAATTGAATTTTGTTTAAATTATTAATTGATTCATTTGATAATATCTGACTTTGATAAGCTTTTTTTTCTAAAATTTCAAGTTTATTTCCTTGAGTTAATTCCTTAAATTTTAAATTCACTTTTTTCATTGCTTCAATTTTATTCAATTCATATAAGTGATTTGATTTCTCAGCTAGTTTCTCTTTTTGATTATTTAGACCAGAAACTTTTGCATTTAATTTAATTGCATCAGAAATTGACTTTCTTACATTCAATTCATAAACTTTAATATTTGGTTTTAATTGTTGATTTAAAATTTCATCTAGCTTACTTAAATTATTACTCAATTCCAATTCAATTTCTTTAAATGATTTTTGTGATAACTTAGCAACAGTTTTAATTAATTTTTTATTTAATTTATTAGTTGCTTTAATTTCATTTGGTCTTTCATTAAAGAACAATATGTTTAATAAAATTGAAGTTCCAATAATTGCTAGTAAGGCAACTGCCCATCCAATATACTGACTAGTTTCTTTTCCTACAGATAAGAATGAAAAGATTCCTTGAGCATTTGGCATAAATCAATCTCCATTAAACATTCCTGTATAAACTAGTCCTCCAACTGAAGCACCAATACATCCAAGCAAGAAAGGTAATCCATTTCTTAAAGTTGAACCAAATATTAATGGTTCTGTAATTCCAAATGTGGCTGCAGGTAAAGCACCTAAAGCAGCACTTCTAGTATTTGCATTTTTAGTTTTAATAGCAATTCCTATAGCTGCCCCATATTGTCCAAATACCCCAAATACAGGTCCAAATAAAATTGGTACGGAAGTTACTCCATCAAAAGCAGGAATTGCGATTGCATTTCAAACTGCTGCATGTGTTCCAGTTAAAACTAAAGGCTGTCATACAAGTGCAAATAAAGCTGTGCTTAGTCCAAATGGAACTCAATTTAATAAACTAATAATATAACCAATTAATGCTTCAAATAATCCTAAAATATTTCCCATTATCATAAATGTTAAAGCACATGTTACTAAAACAGATAAAAAGTGTCTAAAAACTATATCAACACTTGTTGGCATTCAAGTTTTTACTCATTTGTCAAAATAAACATAAACTAAGCCTGCACAGATCATTGGAATTACAGAAGTAGGATAAGGTTTAATTCCTATAACACTACTTACGTCTCCAATTTTAATTGTTCACCATTCAAAAACTGGTTGACCAAATAAATATGGTGAAATAATTGTTACCCCAATTAATAGACCAATAACTGTATTCCCGTTCAAATATTTAATTGTACAATATATAAAAAATATTCCTATAAAATTGGTTCCAGGATAAGCAATAATGTATAACATTACATTAAATCATGAATAATCTGCTATTGAATGTTCAGATAAATTAATTGAAGGAAAAACATTAAATACTTGGTCACTTAACAAAGTATATAATGCTTGTAAAATACTTGCTGCCATCATTACTGGCAACATTGGTAAAATTATTCCTTTTACTAAATTTAATACTTCAGTTTTAAATCCATCTCTTTTAATGTTATTAGTTTTAAAACTATCTTTATTTGCTAAATAATTATCAAGAGCATCTTTTACTTTATAAACTTCCCCTCCAATAATTATTTGCAATTCATTATCACTTCAATTAGTTCCTTTAACAATTGATATTTTTTTAATTGCTTCAAGATCAACTTCTTCTTTATTTTTAATTGTAAATCTCAATCTTGTCATACAATTTCGATAAGTTCTATAATTTGTATTTGTACCCACATATTTATATATTTCTTGGGCAATTGAATCATATTTTCCAATAAACTTAACTGGTTTGTTTTCATCAGTGTTTATATTTTCTTGTGCTGATTCATATATTTCAAATAATGGTTCACCTTTTTTAACTGACCCTGTTTTTAAAATTTTTATATCAAATTTATTATCACATTCAAAAACAATAGGAGTTTCAGTTAAACAATTAGCTTTTTTAATATCTTGCAAATTAACTGAAACTATTTTTGTATTTAAATCTACATTACTATTTTCTTTTTGATGAACTGTAAATGGTTCTCCATTTAAAGTAACTGTATCAATTCCAATATGCATTAATACTGGATTTTCTAAACCTTTAATTTTAAAGAAATAAGCATGTTTAGTTTCAAAAATTTGTGCTAATGTTGCATTTTCAACAATTGCATAAAAATCATTTTCTGATGGTGTAAAAGAAATACCTTTTCCCAATAAACCTGCAGAAAAAACACCATCGTTTAATTCTTTAATTGGTTTTACAACACCATCACATGGTGCATAGATTTTATAACTCATATAACTTCTTTCCTTTCATTAATTATTAAATAATTTATTAGTTAATAAAACAAGAAATAAAAAGTACTAACATTATGTTAGTACTTTTTATTTGTAATTTTAATAATTCATATTAAAGACATTTCAAAAATTTCATTTGAATAATTAAATTGAGTTATACGTCGCATTTCCTTAATATACCTAGGTTCATTTGTTAATCATTTAATTCAACATATGAAATATAATGGTGAACGATTTAAAAAATTATCATTTAAAAATTCATATAATTCACTAAAATATTTTGAAACCATTTCATAAATTAATTTATTATCATTAAATTCTTTAAAACAACTATAAATATTTTTTCTTATTTTTTTCAGTTTAATTTTATATTCTTCTTTTTGATATCAAAGATATCTTTTTTCATATAGTTCATACATTACTGTTCTTGCAATCAATTCACTTTTAAAAAAACCAAAATAACTACGATCATCTAATTTAATTAAATTTTTATCTTTATATATTTCATATTTATTATTAAAAATTTCAAATCATGTTTTATAGCTATCTAGAAAATGATCAAAAATAGTAATTAAATTTTGCTTGTTTATATTATCTAAAATAATTTTAATATGCTCTAAATTAAAACCAATTTCAAGCAATAATTTAATGTGATAAAGTCTTTCAATATCTTGGTCATTCATTAACAAAACATCACTTAAAATTTCAGGGCGCAATATTCCTTTTTCAATATAATGTTTAATTTGCTTTAATGACGATTGTGTTTTTCTTCTAATTATCTTGCTATTATATTTCATATTTTCTCCACTATTATTGCTAAAAAGTAATTTTTAAAATTATATAATATTTTATACAAAATAAATAATAACTCATTTAATTAGATAAAATCTCATTAAATGAAAAAACCTTATTAAAAGGTTTTTTTATTTAACATTATTTGGGATTAACTTCATAATTAAAATTATTGATGAAAAAATACATTGAAACATATTTGTAATATATACCTGTGGTTGAGGTATTGGTGTTAAAAAACCATATATTATTCAAATTAAAGAAGCAATTATTAAAATTGAAATACTATAATATGAAATATCATTTGTATTTCTTGTTTTTATTACTTTAATAACTTGAGGTATCAAATATACTGCTGTAAGGACTGTACCTATTCATCCTAATAACTCATATACTTGCATTATTTTATAATAACCTCAAATCCTCTTATGATAAATCCACTTGTAAGTAATTTTCTATAATATTCATTTTTAACCATTCCCCCGAATATATAAATAGTTTTAATTAAATAATTAATTTTTGTTGAATCAATATATTCAAAAAAATATCTTGAAATTTTTTCTAATATAATATTGATTTCACTGGTTAAAACAAATTGTTGTTCTAATAATATGTATCTACTAAATTTTAAAAAATTTGGTTTAATTAGATTCCAATCAGCATATAATGTTTTAATTTCTTCTATATCTTTGAAACCAAAAAAATCTAAAGTATATTTAATAAATTTACTTTTAAAATTAAATTTTTCTTTTTCAATAATTGCCTCTTTAATAAATTCTTTTGCAAACATATATGCTGATCCTTCATCACATATTAAAGGACCAAAACTAGACATAATACGCTTAGATTCATTTACTTTTTCAATCATAACAGTACCACTTCCTAGTGAAATTGCTAAATAATTTTCATGCTCACAAAATAGAAATTCTTGAACTTCAATATCAGTTAAGATATGAATATTTCCAATGTTACATTTTTCTTTAAATATCTCTAATAATTTTTCATATTTTTTAAATTCATGAATTCCTGGAGCACCTAAATAAATATTTTTAATATTATGTTCCTTATAATTTTCATTAATTTTAGCTAATTCAGCTAATGATTCATTTGTATTTGTATATAAATTCATACCCTTAAATATTTCTTTACTATAAATATTTTTATTAGAATCAATTAAATAGACCTTTGAAGTTGTTGCTCCACCATCAATTAATAAAGTATATTCCATATTATTCTTTTACCTTTTGTAATTTTTCATGTCTTTTTATTTTTTTAGTTTCAATTTCTTCTAAAGCCATTTTTTTCATATATTCATTTATACTTAATCCTAATTTTTCTGCTTCTTTTGAAATATTCTTTTGTTCTTCTTTTAAAATTTGTTTATCTCAAACTTTATAAAATGGAAGATAAACTAATGTTGCAATTCCAGTACAGATTAATGCAGTAATAATTGCAAAAACATTATTACCGCTAGATAAGAATGCTCCAATTGGGGCTGGCAATGATCAAGGTGCAACAGCCACTCAAGAAATATTAAATAGACTAACTAATGCTAATGATGCAACAGCACAAATCATTGGTGCAAGCATAAATGGAATAAATAAATAAATATTTAAAACTACTGGAAAACCAAACATCATTGGTTCAGAAATATTAAATACTCCTGGTACAAAACAAGCTTTTCCCATTGCTTTATTTTGTTTTGATTTAGAAAATAATATTCCACAAATTGCTAATCCTATTGTAGCTCCACTACCCCCAATTCATATTGTCCATTGATAATATTGTTCAACAAATACATTTGGTACATCACCAATCATTCCATTATTTCATCATTCACTATTTTCTGCAATTGCTGGATATCAAATTGGATAAGTAATAATTCCTGTTATTGCACTACCATGAATTCCAAATCATCAAAATAATGAATTAAAGAATATAATCATTATTACTGCTCCAAAATTATCGTTAACTAATGATGCTAAGGGTTTTAAAATATTATTCATACCACTAATTAAATCAACATTACCAATATATGCTACTAATATAACAAATGTAGCATATACTAATGCAGGAATTATAGCTGTAAATGAGTTACTTACAGCTGGTGGTACTCCTTTAGGAAGTCTAATAGTTATTCTATATTTTTTAAAAATCCTATATAACTCAAACATTAACATAGAAGTTAACATAGAGACAAATAAACCTTGAGAACCTAAATCTGCTAATGGCAATGATGTACCTCCATTTTCAGCAAGTTCTGCAGGTTTAACTCATAGAATAAAACCAAGCATTCCCATTATCCCAGACATCAATGGAGCCTCTCCATAATTTTGACCAAGATTTATACCAATTGCTATTGATAACGCTAAAGCCATAACACCCATTGTTAAGCTAGATATTATAACTAATGCATGATCTAAAACTTCTGGAAAATATGTATACAAATATGCATGTTCTGAAGTTGGGTCAAAACTCGTTGGTATGCTTCTTATAACTGTAATAAAAGATGCAATCATAATAAAAGGAATTAATGAACTAAATGCATTTCTAATAGCCATTAAATGCTTTTGATTTGCAATTTTTCCTAAAACTGGCATCATTTTTCCATGAATATCTTTTGCTTTATTAGTAAATGAATTTTTAAAATATCTAATTGAATTTATTTCACCCTTTGTTTTAGTTTCTTCAATAGATAATTTTAAATCTTGTTTTTGTTCTAAAATAAAAGTTTTAAACTCCTGTTGTGCAATTTTTCTTTCAGCTTTAGTTTGACCTTTAATTAATTTTCTATACTTTCTTTTTTCTTTATTTATATTTTTAAAATAATCTACTTGAATTTTAGAAATTTCTTCTTCAATTGTTTTCTGTTTTTTATTTTTTTCAAATTTTTCTGGATTTTTTAATTCTTTAATTTGCAATGAATGTGTTGACTTTAATATTGAACGTGAATTTTTATATTGTTCAATTAATAATTCTTTTTCAAATTTTAATAAATTTTTATCTTGTAACTTTAAATCTTTTTCATTTTTTAAATTACTTAATTCCTTTTTCTGTAAAAGTTTAAGTTCTTTTAATTTTGAATTTTTTTCTTTCTCCATATAACACCTCTCTAATTAAATTATAGTTAGAAGTTCTATGCAATTTATTTTATAGTGTGAAATTTATTTTAAATAAAAATTATCAGAAGAAATCAATTTGTTAATTCTATCTTTATTTAATAACATATGAAATATAGCTTTAAGAATAAAAAGTGTTGTCACTTCAGATGATTGTCTATTTTCAATAATTGATTCATTTTCAGCAATTTTAATTACGACATCATCTTTTGAAATTAAGTTTGAAACATCATTTCTTGTAATAATTATTTTTTGAATTCCTTTATCATTAAGCTTTTTAATAATACGTTCAAAAAAATTGCTTGATAAAGAATAACTAATAATTAATGCACAATCATTTTTTGCGATTATATTTGAATATGCCATCTGTTGATCAGTATCTTGTGAAAAGAATGTTTTTAAATTAATTCTCAATAATCAGTCAATAAACAAATGAACTAAAAATATGTTTCCACCTTTTGCAAACATAAATATATTTTGTGATTTTTCAATAATAATTTTTGCTTTCATTAATGAATTTTGATTTATATTTGTTGTATTATGTAAACTAAGTTGTGTAAATTCTTTCAATTTTTCAATTAGTGAAATTTCATTAGAAAGACCAAAATCATTATTCTGAACATCAAAAGTTTCCATATATTGATTTTCAAACTTTAAAGATATATTTAATGTTTTATATCCATTTAAGCCTAAATATTTACAAAATCTTGTAACTGTAGCAGGACTAGTAGAAGTTTTTTTTGAAACATCAAAAATGGTATATTTTTCCAATACCATATAGTTTTTTATAATAAAATTTGCAATGACTTGAAAACTTACATTTTCAGAATATCTTGCAATTTCTCTAATTTGATCTAATATACTTTTTTTATTCATAGTTTATTTATTCTTTACCCTTATATAAATCAATTATATAGTCTAAAAGGTCTAAAATTACAAGAGCATTTGAAAAATGATCTTGTGCATGAATAAATAATGTTTTTATATCTCAATTTTCTCCTTGTGCTTCTCTTGAAATAATTTCTGCATGCAGTTTATGTGCTTCATTTAATTTTGTTTTAGCTTTACTTGCCAATTCCTCGGCTTTATCTATTTCTTTATTTTTAGCTTTTTTTAATGCATTAAGTGCAATTCCCTTCGCTTCACCAGAAATTCCAATTAATTCCATACTAATATTTACTGTTCTTTCTTCCATATTAAACACCTCTAAATTTAAATTTATCTCAGCCCTCTAGTAGATCTAAAAGACTTAAATCATATTCCATAATATTTCCAATATAATTCACACTATTTCCTAATTCTGTGTAATTATCTTTAAGAATAACTATCAATTCTTTTTGATAATGTGCATTATTACTATTAATAATGCACACATCTCCCTTATTTAATATTTTTTTAATATTATTTGGTTCTATTTCACAATTAAAGTCAACTCTTGTTCAAGTTGATCTAACAAAATCTGAACCTGCATCTCCTCTTCAAAAATGATTATTATACTCTAAAATTGATTTTTCATTAATTGAGATATTATCTTCAATTTTAATATCAAACTCATATTTTTTTAAATGAAGCAGCTCTGAAAACTGTTTTATTTCTTCATTAGACATTGGCTGATTGCCAACCAAAACAGTTGAAATAAGATTAGTTGAAAAGAGAATTTTTGCTTGTGTTCTTAAAGGCAATCCTCTAATACTTTCAACAGAAACTAAATCTGAAACTTCATATTTTTGTGGCCCCTTTTTACCAAATTTTGAGCCAACAAAAGCAGATGTATGTATTCCTAAATCTACAAAACGTTTTGTAGAAATTATAAAGCGTTCAAAAGATAACGCACTATTTTTTAAAGGATAAAAATTATGACATCCAAATAGATTTTGTTTTCTTGGCTTATAGTCAATTACATTTGTAATAAAATTATCGTTATTACTTATATTTATCTGTATATCAATATCTGCTTCATTATATGTTGCATCAGCTACTTCTTTTGGCAAAAGTGGTGCATCAAGTCTGAGACAAGAAATGCCCATTTCTTTAAATTTTTCAAGATTATTAATTTTAATGTTTAAAAAATTTAATGTTTCTTGAGTTATATCTAAAATAACATAATATCCAAGTTTTTTAGCAAATAAAAACATTTCTTTATATAAATTAATAATATTAATATCAGGACTTGAACCCAAATGGATTAATGACATGAATACATTATTAATTCCATTATTAGAGCATTTTTCTAAATATTCAATTGTTTCTTCTTTTGAAAAATGCTCTGGATAAATTGATATACCAAGTTGTCTCTTAAACATTACAATAAATCTCCTCTTCTATTAAATTGAATTCTATTTCTAGTTTTATAATATGAGATTCCCAACATAATTCCCAAAAGAAAACCTCAAGTTAATGAAATAATTATTGCAGAAACTAATGCCCATTTTATTACCAATAAGCAAATTACTATAATTAAAATACCTATAATAGTAAAACAAGGAGCTATAATTCACATAGTAATTTTAAAATCTTTATATTCACAATATTTTAATGTTAATCAATAGAAAATTAATAATGTAGCTGCAAATAAAATTGCAGAAACTATATAATATCAAATTGGCATTTTATAAACTCAAAACCTCTAAAATTCTGTTAAATAATATTTCAACATTTGATGAAACATATTCTCTTGATTCAATTTGAATTAATGGAACATTTTTTTCTAATAACACATCTTCATATTCATCAAAATACATGCTTAAATGTGGAGCAAATAAAATTAAATCATATTTATCTCCTAATGCAGAAATATTATCATTTCCATAACCGCCTTCTTCAAATTTCAAATTATATTCTTCGCCTAATTCATTTAAACGATTAGAGATTATTGAACTTGAATAACCTCCTGAACATAATATTAATCCCTTTATTTCTTTCATAATTACTCTTCCTCCATTTTAATAACACGTACAATCGTGTTTATTCCATAATCAAATGATTTCATTCTTAATTTAATAATTCTTTCATCTATTTCATACTCAACTGGATCAGAATTGTCCAAATATTTAATACTCTTTATTCGAATATTCTTATCCAAATTATACTTTCTTTCTTCTTGGAAATTACCTCCAAATTGTATCTTTTTAACATGTCCTCCGGTAATCACATTATATAAAAATATATAATAATCTTTATTTTTTTTAATTATAAAATCTTCTTCTGAAACTGAAACTAAATCATAATTTCCAATTAGACTATAACCATAGTTATTAACTCATTTATTAAAAATTTTAACTGTTTCTATTTCAAGAGGAATTAATTCACCATTTTTATCAACTGATAAATTTAATAAATAATTTGCTTTCTGTTTTCTTGCAGTTAAAAATTTAGAAATTAGATCTTTTACACTTTTATAATTATAATCCTCTTTTGCGTAGCCTCAATGATCATTAAAAGTTTGACAAGTTTCTGCTGCTAAGTCTCTTGAAAAAACTGTATAATCAACTTTTTTCATATGCCCTTGTTCAAATGTAATTGAATCAACTTCTGGATGTTGCTCTTTTCCTGCATTTGCAAGTCCTGAATTATTTATAATCATTGCTTCTGGATTATATTTTCTAATTATCTTATAAAGTCTATCTTCTTTTCAATCAGCTTCTTTTCTATTTCAATTTCCATCAAATCAATACCCTTTAACATTTTTATATTCTTTACATAAATATTCAATGTTTTTATGCATATATTCTAAATATTCATCAAAATCATCATTATACTTAGGGTTTGATCAATCCCACGTTGCATAATATAGAAAAGGTTCTATCTGTTGCCTGTTACATTCTGCAATAAATTCTTTTACTATATCTCTTGTTTTAGTCATTGTTATATCATATGAACTTATTTTTTTTGAATCATATAATGCAAAACCATCATGATGTTTTGTTGTGAAAACAATATATTTAAAATTATTTTCTTTGGCAAAACTCACAATTTTTTTTATATTTAATTGTAAATTTAGTTCACTAAAATTTGAGAATAAAGACAAATATTCCTGAGTTGTTAATTTATACATTTCTTGATATCATTCACCTTTTTCTAATTGATTGTACAATCCATAGTGAATAAATAATCCTAATCCATATTCTCTAAATTTTTGCACCCTTGTTATTTCTTTCATATTACCTCCATATTCATTATATTTTTATTTCAAAAAAACTATTAAATAATGAAATTTATTTTACATTTTGAAACAAAATTAAATAAAAATAGTTGAACTGATTAGCAGTTCAACTATTTAATATATTATATTTTTAATAATGATTAGATTCTTTTCTTGTCTCATTATGAATATTATTTTATATTAAGACAAGCACCATTTGATTCACAAACATTTTTAAATCAATCAAATGATTTCTTTTTAATTCTTTTTTTTGAACCGCTACCCTCATCATTTATATCAACATAAATAATTCCATATCTTTTAGACATTTCTAAAGTGGATCCTGAAGGTAAATCAATTATTCCTCACATAACATAACCCATCATGTTTACACCTTCATCAACTACTTCAATAATTGATTTTAAATGTTCTTTTAAATATTCAATTCTGTAATCATCATTTATGATTTCATTTTCTTCAACAGTATCTAAAGCGCCTAAACCATTTTCTGCAATAAATATAGGTTTTTCATATCGTGCATAAAGTCTATGCAAAATAATTTTTAATCCTACTGGATCCATTTGCCAACCTCATTCACTTGATTTTAATTTTGGATTTGACCCAATTATTGATAAATTCCCTGCTGTTTTTTCTTTACCCCCAATTACACCAGAAGAATAATAACTAATAGCCATAAAGTCTGCTACATTATTCATTAATAATTTCTGTTCTTCTTGTGAAAAATTAAAATTAATGCCTTTCTTTTTTAATCTAATTTCATTTGGTTTTGACATTTTCCCATTTAAAAGAATATCAAAATTAGAATAAATAAAATCTTCTGCAAACTCATCAGCTTGCAAAACTAAGTTAGGGTCTGAATCATATGGATATAAAGGTGTGGCAGCACACATTGCACCAATAACATTATTATTATTTATTTTTTTTGCAAGTTCTTTAACTTTCGCTTGTGCAATAAAATAATTTCTTCTAGCTAAAATAGTTTTTTCTTTTAATTTTAAATCATCATTTAATAGTCCAGCACCATTTCATTGGCTAAATATTAGAACATTAAATTCATTAATAGGAATTCAATACTCAACATCATCTTTATATTCATTTAATATAAATTCAGCATATCTAATAAACTGTTGTAAAGTATATTCACTTGCAAAACCATCATAATTGATTGCCAAATTTAAAGGCAAATCATAATGCATCATTGTTACAATTGGCTTAATATTGTATTTTTTTAATTCCTTAAATAAATTATGATAAAAGTTTACTCCTTCTAAATTTGGCTCTTTATCATCTCCATTAGGAAAAATACGTGCTCATGCAATTGACATTCGATAACAATTCATTTTTGCCTCTCCAAATAAAGCAATATCTTCTTTATACATTTCATAATGAGATATAGCAGTTCTATTTGGATAAAAATATGTTGAATTATTACTCATAGCTTCTTGAAGTTTTTCTGTAGTCATTAATTTTTCTGCCATTGTATTTTTTCGATCTAAATTCGGATTTCATCTGACCATGTCTGCAATTGTTGGTCCCTTATTGCCCTCTTTCCAACAACCTTCAATATGCTTAGCAGCAGTTGCGCCTCCGATTAAAAAATTATTACCAAAAGTTTTCATATTAAGTAACATTAACTCCTTTAACTTTTTCATTAAATTTTTTGGCATCAAATAATCTTGGTTTATTTTCTTCTAAATCAAAATTAATTAAAGCTGATTTAATTACATTGTTATAATTGCTTTCAAGATATTTAATATCATCAAATTTTAGTTCATTTGTAGATCTTTCAATTATTTGTTTACTAATCAATATAGCTTTATTAATAAGAGAATTATATAATTCACTATTTGTATTTAGTTCATTTTGCAAATCACTTTCTAATTTTTGAAGATTATTAATTTTTTCTTGGTAAGAAATACTATTATATTTGTTTACTAATCTAAGTTTTTTCTTTTCATTAGTTGTTTTTTGTAGGTTTTTAATAATATCATTTTTTTTGGCATCCTCTTTTGCAATTAAACTATTAGCCTTAGTTTTATATTCTAAATTTTTACCATATTTTTTTTCTCAATTAATTATAATTTCACTGTTTCTTTTATCTTTAAATAATAATTCTAAATCTTCCATTTCTTTTGAAAGACTTTGACTTTGTTCAATATTTAAAGTATTAAATCTTCTTCTCATTTGGCGATTTAATTTAATAATTCCATATTTTTCAGTAACTCTTTCTTTTGCAAAAAATAAAACTAATATGATTGGAATTATCAATGCCACTAAAACAGAAACACCATATCAAATAAATTTACTAATTGGAGTATCATCAACTCCTCAATTTGGATCTAACGGATTACTTCCAGGTCCCGCAACATTTATAAATGATAATATTCCAGAACCACCTCTTATATAAAATGGAATATCTACAATACCCATAATTCATCCCCCAATACCAGCACCTACTAAACCGTAAAATCAAGGTTTAACTGTTGGTATTGTAACTCCATAAACCATTTGTTCTGGTACACCAAATAATGTTGGCAATATTGCTCCATAAGCAATATCTTTAGTTTGTTGTTTTCTAGTAATCATAATAACTCCAATACCAGCACCTAATTGGCCCATAAATGAAGCTAATTTTCCAGCAAATAATGGTAACATTCATCTTGGATCCATTGCTGGTAGATAAACTCCATTTTGCATACCACCAGTAAAAATTGGTGTCATAATAATAAATGATACTGTCATCTGAGCGCCTGTTAAACAAATTGCTCATCATGAAAATGCAAACAGTGCTATTGACATACCAAATGGTAGCTTTCCAACATAAAATATTGCTTTACCAATAACTTGCTCAATCATTGAAGCAATTGGTGTAATTCCTAAATAAACTACAATTCCTGTTGCCAATAGTACTAAAGGAGAACCAAAAACATTTAAAAGATTTTTTGGAATTCTTTTTGTAACTCAGTTATCACATTCAACAATAAAGAATGCAGCTGGAATACATACTAAAAAACTTCCCATGCTTGGTCCTACTCTAACTGTAAGTCACTCATCTGTATTTTCTTTTAATCAAGTTCATTCTCAAAAATTATATTGGACAATACTTCCATTAGAAAATGCTCCTCTTAATAAAATTGGAGAGGCAATTACAAGCCCAAGCATTATTCCATATATCGGTTTACCTTTTAAATAGACAACAGCATTATATGAAAAAAATATTGCTAATACTGAAAAAACACCTGTTCCAACTATAAATAAACCAATACCAAGATAAATTGAAAATAGTGTGAATCCCTGTTCTTGAGCCTGTTCAACAATTGAACCAAAATCAGTATTAAATGTTATTGAAGGAGCTAAATTTGTAGCTGTTAATATTGCATAGACTGCACCAATTAATCCACCAGCTAAAAAAACAGGAATAGCAGGAATAATAATTCCCTTAAACATATTCATAAATCTAGTACCTAATTTTACTTTTTCTTTTATAATTGAATTTGTATTATATCTATTTTGCATAAAGTTTAAAAAAGCTTTATACATTATTTCTACCTCTCCACCAATAATAATTTGCAGTTCATTAGCAGCTCAATTTATTCCCTTTACAAATGAAAGTTCTTTAATTTTAGATAAATCCACTTTGTTTTTATCATTAATCTTAATTCTCAATCTAGTAGTACAATGTCCATATTGACCAAAATTTGATTCACCACCAATTGCATTATAAATTATACTAGCTGATCTCTCATAAATATTTCTATTGTCAAGATTATTAAGATCGTCAAAACTAATTTGTTTAGAAACATATTCTTTTATTTGAGGTTTTTCATATGATACTTCTGCAAAAACTTCTCCCTGTTTTAACTCTTGTCCTTCCTTAACAATCATCATAATATTTCAACCAATATTTTCATTTTGATCTAACACTATTGGAGTTGCAATTGAAATTTCTTTATTTTTAATCATTTCAAGGTCAACATCAATAATTTTAGTTTTTTTTGTTATCTCATCACCTTCATTAATATGAAGTTTAAATGGTTCACCATTTAAACCAACAGTATCTAATCCAATATGCATCAATATTGTTGGTCCATCTTGACAAGTAAAATAAATTGCATGTTTTGTTTCAAAAATTTGCTTAATTTTCCCTTTATCAAGTGGTGAAAAAAATGTATTTTTGGATGGAACTAAATAGACACCATCTCCTAACATTTTTTCAGAAAAAACGCCATCATTTAATGAAGATATTGAATAAATTTTACAATCAACTGGAGCAATTAATTGTATTTTCTTTTTCTCATTATTCATTCATTGACTTTCCTTTCTAATTTTTCTAATTTTTTTGGAATAAATTCCATTATTATTACACACAAAAAAAAAAAAAAAAGCAATTGATTTTTATAAAAAATGATAGAAAATGATTATAAATTATCATTTTCTATCAAAAATAAAGCCATAAAATACGTTTGATAATAGTATTTTATGGCTTTATAAATATTTTATTACTTAAACTATTTTATCTATTGTTTCATTATTGATTATTCTTATTCATTATAGAAACCAGCATCTCATTTTTTATTTTCAGTTTCAAAAATTTCTTCATTATAATTTTCTTTCTTAATCAATTGATTAATTTCATTAATTACAGAGTCATTTTCACCTCTATATTTTGTATTAATAAATTTTTCTATGATTTCATACATTAACCCCAAACCAACAATTCGACCCCCAAAGCCAACAATGTTTGCATCATATTTTTCGCGTGCATCAATTGCTGTCAAAACATCTTTTGTTAAAATTGCTCGTGCTCCTTTAACTTTTTGTGCTCCATTTGAGATTCCTACTCCAGTACCACAAATAACAATTCCAAATTCTACTTCTCCTTGCACAACTTTAACAGCAACTCTTTGTCCATAAATTGGATAATGAGTTCTTTCAAAATCATAAGTTCCACAATCAATTACTTCAATATTATCCCTTTTTAACATTTCAATTACTTTATTTTTAACATCAGTAACAATATGATCACATCCAATTGCTATTTTCATTATTCACCCTCCAATAAATTTTCTAACATGTTTATTCGTACCATATGTCTTCCAGCTTCAAAGTGAGCAGCAAAATATGAATTAATAATATCTACCATGCTCTCTTTTGCAAGAATTTTAAAACCTAAAGATAAAACATTTGAATTGTTATGTTGAATTGTCATTCGTGCTGAATGAAAATCTGAAATTTGAGCAACCACAATTGATTTATGTTTTGCTATTACCATAAAGGGTAATGAACCAAATTCATCAATGACAATTACTCTTGATATTTCTTTTAACTGTAATTTTTTGACCAATTGTAAATAATCACTAAATTCATTTTTTGACTCTTCAAAAATAATATCAAAATTATCATTTTTAATATTTTCTAATAAATAGTGTTTATATACATCATCAATATTTTTATTTATATGTATTATGACTTTTTCCATTACTTTTCCTCCATTAATATAATACTACTTAATGATAATAAAATAAAAAAAATGATAATTTATTATCATTTTACATTAGTTATTTTTTGTAACTGTTTAAATAATGGATCATCAATTTCTTTATCACAAATTATTGTCTTCATATTTGCTGCATTAGTAATTTTATTTCCATATGTTTTTTGATTAAATTTAGTGTGATCCATTAAACAAACAATGTCATGTGAATTTAAAATAACTTTATTAGTTAAATATGCTTCATCAGCATTATTATTAAAAGCATTAAATTCATTATCCATATTGGTGATAGTAATAAATGTCTGCGAAAATTTAAGTGATTCAACAATTGTATTTGCAATTGATCCACACATTGCACTAGATTGTGGTCGTAACTTTCCCCCTATTAAAACAATTCTTTTAATATTAGGATTTGCATTTGCAACACGCGCAACTTCAAAACCATTTGTATATAACATTTTTATTGGCTTATTAATTGATTTCACAAAAATTTCACAAGTTGTTCCTGCTCCAACAAAAATTTCTTGTGAGTTAATTAAATCATTTGCAAGTAAACCAATTTTTTGCTTTTCTTCTCTGTTTGCTGCAAATTTTTCTTCTCTTGTTGTTTCATATTCTTTATCCGTATTTAATTTAATTAAACCCATTTCAGATGTAATATAATTTAAATTCTCAAGTAATTTTATATCTCTTCTTGCTGTAATTTCAGGTATTGCTTGTTCTTGAGCAAACTTTAAAAACTGTTTTATTGAAATTGACATATTATTATTTAAGTAAGAGAAATAGAGTTTAATTCTTTCTCCTTTTTTTAATTTTTCCATATTTTCCATTCCTAATCTAAATAATTTGCTACATATAATATTATTTTATCTAAAAATGATAGAAAATTATAAAAATATATCATTTTTAGATAAAATAATAATGATAAGGAGATAAAAGTATGAAAGCAAGTTTGAAAGAAGAACTATTAAAAGCAAAACAAGGGAAATATGCAGTTCCTGCATTTAACTTTGATAATTTAGAAATGATGAAAGGAATTATTGAGGCTGCAGAAGAAGAAAAATCACCTGTAATTTTGATGGTAACTGAAAGTGCTGCAAAATACATGGGAATCGATTATGTCTTTTCATTTGCATTAACTGCAACTAAAAATGCCAAAGTCCCTGTAGTTTTGCACTGAGATCACGGATTTGACATTGCACTAATAAAAAAAGCTATTGATGCAGGATTTTCAAGTGTTATGTTAGATTCATCATTAAAAGAATTTAATGAAAATGTAGCAGAAACTATTGAAATTGTAAAATATGCAAAAACTAAAGGTGTAGAAGTTGAATCTGAAATTGGACACGTTGGAGGAAAAGAAGATGATCGAGTTTCAAATAGCAATGGGTACACTGATGTAAATGAAGCTATTGAATTTGACAAACAAACTCAAATTGATGCTTTGGCGGTTGCTATTGGAACAAGTCACGGATTATTTAAAGGAGAAATTAAACTCCAATTTGAATTATTAGAAGAATTAAATTCAAAAATATCAACCCCACTTGTTCTTCATGGATCTAGTCAAGTTCCACTTGAAGATTTACAAAAAGCTATTAGCTTAGGTATTACAAAAATCAATATTGGAACAGATTTAAAAATGGCTTGTGCAAAAGGTTTACAAGATTGATTTAATCAAAATCCTGATGGATTTGATGCAAGACAATATGGAAGACATGCCATTAATTTTGTAAAACAAGAAGCCAAAATAAAAATTAAGGCATTTGGTTCAAATAATAAAGCATAAAAAAATGAATCTCTTTAAAGAGATTCATTTTTTATAAGTTTAGTATTTCTATTCTTCATCTGGTTCATCATCAAGATTAATGCCATATTTAGCTAATACTTTATCTATTTTTTTAAATTTTTTAGCATGTTCTTTTATAAGAACGGCTTGTTGATTATACAATTTTCAACAGTCTTTTGTTAATGGGGCCATTTCTTTATCCTTTCCTATTTTTATAAAAACATTATAGGAAGAAATATATTTATTAAATAATATAATTTCATTTTCTTCCATTGAAATTATAACATTACCAATTCCACACACTCAACTTTTTAGTGATTTATCATATAATAAACCAAATTTATTTTGCATAAAGTTAATAAAAATTATTTGATCTTCTTCTACATTAAAAGTATCTTTTTTTAACCATTCACTTACAAAAATATCTTTTTTAGAAATAAATGTCACTAAAGATTTTTGAAATACAATTATTACTTTTTTAAATTTTTCAATGTACAAAACCTCCTTTTTTAAATTGAAAAAACAAATAAGACTAATTAAATTTAGTCCTATTATAGTAATCGTCATAAAAAATAATGTTTTGTACAAATAATTTTAAAATATTGTTTAAACAAAAAAATAATCCATTTAATGGATTATTTTTAAATTATTATTTTCCCGTTAAGTCATGCATTATGTTTGCAACATGTTCTACATCGGTTCCAATAATTATTTGTAGTCCTTGAGTACCTAATCGTTTAACTCCATAAGCACCTGCCGACTTAATCTTGTTATCATCAATATCTTTTTTGTTATCAACAACAGTTAATCTTAACCTTGTTGCGCAATTTTCAACTTTAACTATATTTTCTTTTCCAATGATTTCAAGTAATTCATTGGCCATCTCTTCATATTTTTGTTTTCCACCTTTTTTAATTTGATCTTTTTTAATAGCTACATTTTCTCCATCTTCTCTACCTGGAGTTTTAATATTTAATTTTTTAATCAATATTGAAAATGTAAAGAAGTATGTAGGAAATGCAAGTGCTGCTAAAGCAAACATTCACAATGGGTTTGAGAAAAATCCATATACTCCTCCATTTACTAATCCTTCATATTTACTCATTCCTCATGAATTTGCAAATGAAATTACATAATCAATAAATCCACCACTAAAACCAAATCCAATATGCATATGCATTGCAATTGCAATTGCAGCAAAAATTGATGTGAATAAAGCATTCATTACTCAAAGAACTGGTCCAACAAAGATAAACGCAAATACTAATGGTTCATCAATACCTGTTAAAGCAGCTACAACAGCAACTCCTCCAAGGAATGTAGCTGTTTCTTTTCGATTTTCTTTTTTAGCACAATAAATCATTGCTAAAGCAGCTCCCGGTAATCCTCCTCAAAACATTGGGAAATATCCAGTTTGGAAATTACCTGAAACCATTGATTTTTGGAATGCAGTGATATCTCCAAAGATAGTATAAGTTCCATCACCATTTCCAAGAATTCCTTCAGTTGGTTGATTAGCTCTAATTACAATAAATTCTTTCCAATTAGATGCAGTTATATTTTCTCCAATTAAAGCTCCAATTGAATCAAATACTGTTTGCATTGGAACTCCATTTTCAACTACATCTTGAAAAATAATGAATTTACCACCAAAATCAACCATGTAACCATCAATTGGCATTTGGAATCACAAGAATGTATTAATAATATGGTGTAAACCAAATGGTTGAACCATTCTGTTTACAAATCCATATAAGAATGCTCCTGGAATTGCCCAAGCATCTCCAGATGAAATTGTTTGTCCAAATGACACTAATCCGTATTGGAATCAAGGTCAAATAATTGCAAATAAGAATGCAACTGGAATTGACAATACCATTACTGTCATTGGAACAAATCTTCTACCTCCAAAGAAAGATAAAGCTTGAGGTAATTTAATATCTCTAAATTTATTGTATGATCATGCAGATAAACATCCAGCAACGATTCCTCCAAGCACACCAATATTTAAGATATACTTACCTCCAATTACTTCGATAGTATCATCAATCTTACCATAAATAGGTACATAGAATAATTTTGAAAAAGCTCCGGTTACAATAACTTGACTATTTTCATCCAAACCAAGAGCATCAAAAGTCATTTTATTTTTATATAGTAGATCTGGTAAACCACCCTCTGTTAAAAATGCAGTTAATATTAGGTAAAAGGCAGCCCCTACCAAGGCGGCTTCACCACGTTGATCTCTAGAAAGTCCAAAAGCAGTTCCAATTGCAAACAATAATGGCAATTGATCAAAAATTGTACCACCTGGTTTTTGAATAACAAATCCAAGTCATCATCCAAAATTTTTACTATCTGGATTTAGTTCCATACCAAGGGATCCAAAACGATTAAGTAATGCAGCAAATGGTAATAATGCAATTGGATACATTAATGATTTTCCAAGACCTTGAAGCCTAATTAGCAAATTGCTTCAAAAGTTATTACCTGTATTGTTCATTTGTTTTTCAGTTCTTAACTTTTGTTTAGCTTCTTTTTTATTTTTTTTAGAAATTACATCCATTTTTAAATCTCCTTTCCAGAATTATTTTCCAAAAAAAAAAAAAAAAAGCAATTGTTTTTTGAAAATTTTTGCAAAATTTTGTTATTTCTTGAAATTTTAAACATTTATATGTTTATATCATTAAAATAAAAACACACAAACTTAAGAATGTGTGTTTTAAAAGATTTTAAATTTTTATTATTTTAATAATTCATTAATAAACATTGCTCAACAAAAAAATGCAGTAAGAGCAAGAGCAAAAAGAATAAAAATTAATAATCATTTTCTAAAAAATATATATATAAATTTTGATTTATGATCTGGATTAATTGATAATTCTGGAGGTGTTGTTTTTTTCTTAATTACTATTCACACAATTAGACCAATTAAAGCAATTGATGCAATAATTCCAACTGTTAATAAAATAATTTCTCTATTATTCATCAAATTTATAAATTACAACACCTTGCACAACCCTATTTACTTCTCCAGTAGGACAAGGGTTATCTGGATTGATATTTAATTTTAATGAAAATAATACTGCAATAATTTGTGCAATATAAATATAACTTAAACCAATAAAAATACTATTAGTTAACTTTAAATCCAAACTTATATAGTTACTTGAAATATCTTTAATTGACTTATCATTTATATTGTCTAATACAATTAGCTGATTAATTTGTTTTTGAGTTTCAAGTTCTTTTATCATATCTAAGTCATATTTTCTTGTGTATTCATTATTTGAAGCCATTAAAAATACAATTGTTTTTTCATTTAATATTGATTTTGGCCCATGTCTAAAAGCTAATACATCATTAAAAAAAGTTGGAATGTTTCCTTGTGTTAACTCAAGAAATTTTAAGTGAGCTTCTTGACAAAAACCTTTGTATTCTCCAGAACCTAAATATACTAGTCTTTCAAAATCTTGATTAGATATTTGATTTGCATAATTTTCTAATTCATCTTGATGGCTTTCAATTTTAACAATGTTTTCTAAACATTCTTGATAAAAATTATCATTATTCAATAATGATAAAATCAAACAAGCTGCAATCATCATTCCTGAATAACTTGAAGTCATTGCAAAACCTAAATCATTTGATTCATCTGGAAGAAGAAATAATTCAATAGATTGATTTGATTTTGCTTGTAATGCCAATTTTCCTTGACTATTACATGTTATATAAATATGCTTAATATTTTTAATTATTTTATTAGCTATTTCAACTGCTGCAAGTGATTCAGGTGAATTTCCACTTCTAGCAAATGAAATAAAGATAACATTGTCTTTATTTTTAAGTAATTTATTTGGGTCAGCTACTATTTCTGTTGAAGAATATGACTTAGCATTTAATCCTGCATTAATTCAATATCTTTCAATTGCATTTCCAACAAATTCACTTGTTCCTGCTCCAACAAATATTATTTCTCATTCTTTATGTTCTTGTGCCAATTTTACTCATTTTTTCTTTTTTTCTTCAAATAATTTTAAAATTTTTTTTCAAACAACTGGTTGTTGCTTAATTTCTTTATATGTTTGTATTTCATTTAATTTCATATCTTTTATTCCGTTCTAATCAGTTAAAATATTGTTAAATTTTAATAATAAATTCTTATCAATATCATTATTTGTAACAATATGTGTAATCTCTGAGAGATTAGTAATTTTATTTAATCCAACACTTTTAAATTTTGCTGAATCTGCAAGCAAGATACTATTCTTTGCATTTGCAAGAGCTGAAACAATTAAATCCACCTCTGGGGCAAAATCATCATAAATATCTCCATTTTCATCAAAATATAAACAACTAAAAAATACTTTATCTAATTTAAATTCTTGAAAATGATCTGCAGCTGTTCTTGAAAAAAATACTTTACTTTTTTCTCTAAACAATCCCCCAATTAAAACAACATCAATTACATGACTATTATTTCTTGCAGCTTCAAAAACAGCAAGTGAATTTGTCACTAAGGTTCTAATTTTTTTATTTATGAGTTTTACAAAAATTTCCATTGTAGATCCAGCTGCACAAAAAATTACATCAAGATTATTTAATAAACTATTAGTAAGTTTTGAAATTGATACCTTTTTTGCATAATTAATCTCCATTTTATAGTCAACACTTAATTCAGTTTCATCAATTAAATTAACAGTTATGCCGCCAAATGAAAGTGTAACAATACCTTCAATTTCCAATTCTTTCAAATCTCTTCTTGTAGTAGCTTCGTTTATGTTGCGAGTTAATGCAAATTTTATAAATTCCTTTGTTGTAACAAATTTTTTACCTTTTAATTCATTAACAAATAATTCTTTTCTTTTTATCTTATGCATAAAAACCCCCTTCACAACTTTATTCTAGCAAAAAATGCAAAAAATTGTAAAAAATTGTAAATTCTTTTGTTTTGAAAAATGTTAATAAAAACAACTTTAAAATTACATTAAAATATACTTCAAATAGATAATAAAGTAATAAAAAATAAATTATATAAAAAGATGGTAATTAATTACCATCTTTAAGTTTTTCAATTTTTAATTTTAATTTATCAATTTCAGATTTGTGATTATCTTTTAATGTATTAATTTCAGATCTATAATCATTTTTAAATAATTCAAGTGTTTGCAATCAACTTTGATTATTCTTTTCAAATTTTTCTTCTCAAACCTGATTATTTTTTTCAATTGCTTTAGCACATGTGGCCATATCTATCAAATACTCCTTTATTATGTCTTTGACTTTCGTATTATATGCCTTTTTTTGAGAAAAAGTTCACAAATTTACACCCAAAAATTCAAACAATTCTTTTGAAGAACAACTTTCACAATCAAATGACACCAAAACATCTTCATTTAATTTAACAAATACAATAATTAGTTTTTTCATATTTTCACCCCTAATATTGTTATCGTTATAAAAAACATGATTTTGTAAAAAAAAAAAAAAAAATGACATTTACTTGTCACCTTTAAGTTTTTCAATTTCTTGATTTAATCTATTAATTTCAGATTTATAATCATTTTTAAATAATTCAAGTGTTTGCATTCAACTTTGATTATTCTTTTCAAATTTTTCCTCTCAAATCTGATTATTTTTTTCAATTGCTTTAGCACATGTGCCCATATCTATCAAATACTCCTTTATTATGTCTTTGACTTTTGTATTATATGCCTTTTTTTGAGAAAAAGTTCACAAATTTGCACCCAAAAATTCAAACAATTCTTTTGAAGAACAACTTTCACAATCAAGTGACACCAAAACATCTTCCTTTAATTTATCAAATATAATAATTATTTTTTTCATATTTTCACCCCTAAATATTGTTATCGTCACAAAAAACATGATTTTGTACAAAAAATAAAAAAATGACATTTACTTGTCACCTTTAAGTTTTTTAATTTCTTCATTTAATCTATTAATTTCAGATTTGTGAATGTCTTTTAATACTTCAAGTGTTTGCATTCAGTTTTGATAATTCTTTTCAAATCTTGTTTCTCAAGTTTGATTATTCTTTTCAAATTTTTCCTCTCAAATCTGATTATTTTTTTCAATTGCTTTAGCACATGTGCCCATATCTATCAAATACTCCTTTATTATGTCTTTGACTTTCGTATTATATGCCTTTTTTTGAGAAAAAGTTCACAAATTTGCACCCAAAAATTCAAACAATTCTTTTGAAGAACAACTTTCACAATCAAGTGACACCAAAACATCTTCCTTTAATTTATCAAATATAATAATCAGTTTTTTCATATTTTCACCCCTAATATTGTTATCGTTATAAAAACATGATTTTGTACAAAAAAAATAAAAATGTTTATTTAAAAACATTTTTAATCAACTATTACATTATTAAATTTATTTAAAAACTCTTTATCAATATCTTTATTAGTAACAAGTTTAGTTATTTTATTTATATTTGTCATTCGATTTAATCCAACACTTTTGTATTTTGATGAATCTGCTAATAAAATACTTTCGTGAGTATTTTTTAAAGCCGAAGAAATTAAGTCCACTTCTGGGGCAAAATCATCAAAAACTTCTCCAGTATTATCAAAATAAAAACAACTAAAAAAGACTTTATCTAATTTACATTCATTAAAATAATCAGCAGCTGTTCTTGAAAAAAATACTTTACTTTTTTCTCTAAACAATCCCCCAATTAAAACAACATCAATTACATGACTATTATTTCTTGCAGCTTCAAAAACAGCAAGTGAATTTGTCACTAAGGTTCTAATTTTTTTAGTTATATGTTTAACAAAGATTTCAACTGTTGAACCAGCTCCACAAAAAATAATATCTAAATCATTGAGTAAATCATTTGCAACTTTTGCAATTAATTCTTTTTTGACTTTATTAATTTCTAATTTATTATCTGTACTTAGTTCCGATTCATCATTTAAATTGACAGTGATACCACCAAATGAAAGTGTAATAACTCCTTCATTTTCAAGTTCTTTAAGATCTCTTCTTGTAGTAGCTTCATTAATATTATGAGTCAATGCAAATTCAAGAAATTCTTTTGTAATAATGAATTTTTTGCCTTTAAATTCATTAATAAATAATTCTTTTCTCTTTAGTTTATGCATAATAAACCTCCACTATAATATTCTACCAAGAATTAATTAGTTTTTATTTTTTTAGACATTATTAAGCATTAAACATAAAAAAATGATTATCAGTTTTTGACCAGAAAACTAAGTAATCATTTTTTAAATCTGTTTTACATTTTTATAAATAAATTATAAGATTTGCTTTAATATGAACAACGTTTTATAGCAACCTTAACAAGGGGGTTGATAAGTTTTTAATCGCTTATATAAGCGAAGTAAGTATATGAGGTAATAAATTTTTTATATCTATTACCATTTTGTATATTACTCCTTGTTAAATAAAAAGCAACATTAAATTTAAAATATGTTTATTTTTTTATTTTTTGTTTTCTTTTTATAGTTTTAACAATGAAATAAAATGCTGTTACAGAAACAACAACTGCTCCAATTACAAGAAAAATCGTTGCAAATGAAATTGCTGCTTGATATTCATAAGCTCCAAAAACTTCACCACCATACAACTGACGATAATCTAAAGTACTTGCATGATTTTGTACTCTTGCTTCATTAATTTTACTTCCAAATGCGTCAAGAGCATGACCCATTTCATGAACTAAAACATTAAATTTATTGGGACTACTTCAAAAACCCCAAGCATATTGATTATTAAATTGTTTATAAGTCAGACTTGTACCAGTTAAAACAATATATGAATATGCAAAACTAACAAACTCTTTATTATCATCAATGTAATATGCTGAGTTTGTGTATCCCATGACTCCTTGCATATCTTCATCACTTACTAAAGGATAATCAGGACTAATTATTAATGCACAAATTATTAAATTAACTCAAACTTCATTTTGAATTAATGCATACAATCCATTATATAGGTCTAAAGTTAATTGCTTTAGTTTTTGTGTATCTGTTGTTGTTCATTTTTCATAATCCACTCCAGTATTACTTGGTGTATTTTGTAAATAAACTTCTTCTAAATTATCATAGACATATGTAAAATTAATCATACTAAAGTTATTTTTATCTTTTGAAACTTGGTTTAAACTAGTATTTAAATTTTCAAAAGTTTGATAATGATTTTTAACAAAATTATTAAATTCTAAAATTGATTCTTCACTTGCTTTTGAATATGAATCATACATTCATGTATTAAGAATTTTTATTAAAGAACTATTAGTAAAACTTAGATTAACTTGATATTCTCTTGTAATTTGAGTGGCAATCAAATCTAATGGAGACTGAGAAAGTCGATCATGTCATATAATAGCTTCATTATTATATTTTAAATTCAAATCACCTGGTTTAACCAATAAAGTTGTATCATAAATAACTTTATCTTCTTTAGTTTTATCTTCGTTTACTAATTGTACAATATACTGAGCAATTGTTTGAGAACTATTATAGAAATCATTAATTTTTCCCCCAACTTTAATAATGCTTGGAAAAATATTAATAAAAAAATTATTTGTAATTTCTCAACTTTTATTTTTTAAATTATCATCTGTGTTTAATCATTTACTAAAACTCTCTGCAAAGAATTCAGCATCACTACTTGCTCCATAAATACTAGGCATAATTGTTGAAGCCATTAAATTTTGAATAAATAATTCTTTTATAATACTTGAATTACTTCCTGATACAGTAATGTTTTGTTCTAAACTAATTAAGTCACTGTCATCTACTGTAATACTATTTGCATAATAGTATTTTAAAATTCTTCCATAATACATGTATTTAGCACTAGGAGTAATTAAACTCTGATAATCAATTGTATCTTTATTATTAAGTTCCTTCACTGAATTTATATTTTGAGTTTCAACAATTTGAGCTTTTACAACTTCATAAGTACTAGTTGTAAAAGAAAATGATCATAGAAAAGCTCAAAAAGATATTATAAAATTCATTTTATTTCACCTACTTTATTAAAATAGTATACAAAAAAAAAAAAAAAAACATAAATGTGTATTTTTAAAAAACTAAAGTTTTGCTTTGCTTTTATTAACATTTTTTAGAAATATATCTTCTTATATAAAGTTGAATAAATTAAAAATAAGAAAGATAATATAATTTTTTCACTAAAATTGAGTGTCTCTTTTCTTTTGTTTAGCTCTTTGCCTGGCCTCTTTTTTATCAAGTTTTTCATTTATCTTAACTATTTTTAGGGCATCATTTGCCTTTTGCTCTTGATATTCTTGATCAATTTTAAGTTCTAATTGTTTTTTAAATGCTTGAATTTCTTCTTGTTTTTGAGCCTCTTTTAGTAAGAATTGCTCATATCGCTGAAATTTTATTTCTTTGTTTGTTGGGATATGTTCTCCCTTTTTTCAAGCTTGATATTGCTGTTCTAGATTTTGTTTACGTTTTAGTTCTTGATTGCGAGCAATCAAAGTTATAAAAACTCCAATTGTTAAAGCCATAATTGCTATTAATAATAAAATTATAAATTTAATAATGATAAATAACGTTGTATTTTCAAATACATAGCTTAATAAAATTAAACCAATTAAAATAATTGAAAAACTAAAAGCATAAGTAAATTGATCACTTTTGTGTGCTTTTAAAAAATATAAAGCTGTTGTTATTATTCCTGTGTAAAGTAAATAAGAAATACAAATTAGAGCAACATAACCTGCAATTGGAGATGGTAAGTTTTCAAGTAATGAAAAACTAAAATCATTGCCAATTGTCAATCATATAGCAATTCCTGGAATAATTGATTCTAGTAATAAAAATAAAACACTAACTCAAAAATCAGTTCTTGATTCATTAAAACTTTGTCATGCATTTGCTGTTTTATTGTTCATTTCTTTCAAACTCCTTTATATAATCATAAACTAAAAATAAAAAAACCTCGTTAGAGGTTTGGTTTCTTAATGGAGCGGGTGAAGGGAATCGAACCCTCACAGTCAGCTTGGAAGGCTGAAGTTCTACCATTAAACTACACCCGCAAATCAAATACATACAAATAATATATGATATTTCTATGTATTTCAATACTTTTTGAAAATTTTTTTGAAAATATCTCTCTTTTTTTAACCTCAATAGATAGTTTTTTTGAAAGCTATATATGACAAGAATATAATAAGTGCTATTACAAAAACCAATATTAAATAAACAAAAATTGGATTGAAATATTGTTTTTCTTTTGCAATACTTATTAAACTTGATTGATCTAAAGTTTTAAAATAATCAGTATTAGCATTATTTTTAACTTGTACATCATATAAATTAAAGATAGGCATGATTCACATTTTACTACTATATGATAATTTTTGATCTATAAAACTATCGCTTCTAAGATTATCATAGAAAAAAACTGATTGAAAAGCTAAAAATGGATTTAAATAAACTAACTTTGTCATATTTTGTTTATAATATTGTGCTCCTGTTAAATTACTAGAATCTTCATCAAAATTATAAATATACATTCTTTCTGGATTTAATCGATTATTAATTAAAAATTCTAATCCCATTTCATATAACCTAATTGCTGGATTAATTGTATCCTTATTTGCTTCAATTCAAGTATTAGAATCATTTTTCAAATACATTATTCCACTATTTCCGCCATTTTGACTTGAAAAATGCCAATATGTTTCTAAAGTAAAAATATTATTGACAATTTTATTTATAACATCTGATAGTTCTATCAAAAATGAATTATTTGTTGTATTAATAAACTTAATTAGATTATTAAAATTAAATTCACCTTCAAAATTATAAGTTTTTTGATTATTTTGATCAAAATAAGTTTTACCTCAAATTGATTCTAATGTTTGAGTTTCAATATTTTTACCTTCTAAAAATTCTTGATTTAAAACTGAAAGTAATTCTAAATATTGATTTTCTGCTCCATTTTGATAATCAAAAGCAAAAATTGAAACTCCATTTTTAAGACAAAATTCATTTGAATATGATGTAGAATCACTACAAAATCCATTGTGGGCTTCACCTGCTCATTTATCTTTAATTTTATAATCTTTTAATTTGCTAAAATCTGTAATCAATTGTTCAAATTGATCTTCGTATTTTTGCTCTAACTCCTTAGTTTTATAAATAATTTGATATTGAGCTGAATTAAAAGCTAAACCATTGTCATAAAGATTTGAAAAAATAGTAGTTAACATTGTTCACAAAAAGTTGAAAGCCAATAATATCATCATTAAACTTCCAGCAATTCCCAATAATAGAGTTGAACTAATATTACTAATTAACACTAAAATTGCACCAATCAAATAATTGATAAATAAAATAATAAACATTCCTAAAAATAAGTTTGCTGCCATCGAAGACAATGCCACTGATTGAGATAAAGCAACTATAGCAAGCATTATTAAGTTGCTTATTATAAAAATTATTGTTGTGATTAAAAAGATTGGTATTAATCTTTGTCAATAAATTTTTTGTGCACTAAAATTATTTCGCAGTTCTAAGGAAAAAATACCACTTTTTTTATCTTCAATTTTGAATTTGGCAAAATATCACATTTGCAAGATTGAAAAATAAATTAATAAAATTGCAAAATTAAAAACATAGATGATAATCATAGAACTATCAAAGTGATTTCCACTGTTTGCTGAAGTACTTATAACTATATTGGCAATTAAAAAGGAAATAAAAAATAATACTGTTGATATAATAAATGTTTTTGATTTGAAAGTATTCAAAAATATTCTATTCATTATTGGAAATGAGTAACTAATCTTTTTCATTATTTTCTCCTTAAATTAATTTTGTCAAATTTTATACTTGTAGAATTTGTATTTATATATTGCTTATACATTGAATATAGTTTGGAATCTTCTTTATTAAAACTTCCATCAAATTTAATTTCACCATCATTAATAAAAATTACATGATTTATTAAATTTTCTAATTCATCTAAATTATGACTAGTAATTAAAACTCCAATTTTTAGATCATTGTAAATTTTTTTTATCAAATCAAGAAACATAACTTTAGATTCTACATCTAAATTAGCTGTTGGTTCATCAAATATAACAAATTTTGGTTCGCATACCATTATTGATAATAATAATGCTCTTTTTTGTAAACCACTTGATAATTCCTTGAATTTATTTTTTCTATAACTGTCTAATTGTAAAATATCTAATCATTCTTCAATATTTTTTGAATATACTTCTTTACTAATAAATTTTAAAGATGCAGAATATTGAGCAAACTCAACAATATTAAAGTCTTTTGGAAAATTATTTTGATCAGGAAAAAAAGCAATATCTGAAATATTGCTGTTTTCTCCAAAATCAACTTCAATTTGTCCTGGATTAACTTTAAATTGATTTAAGATTGCTTTAATTGTTGTTGTTTTACCTGCTCCATTATTACCAATAAAACCTGTAATTTTATTATTTGCAATCGCCAAGTTTATATTTCTAATCCCTTTTTGATTTTTAAAAATTATTGATAAATCATTTATTTTTATCATATTAAACCTTTCTTATCCAATTCATTCAGCTTTTATTCTTTTTATAATCTTAAGAAAATTATACCATTTTTATTTTTAAAAATTCTTAATAACCTTAGCAGGAACTCCTCCCACTACTGTATTTTCTGGTACATCTTTATTTACAACAGCTCCTGCTGCAACTACTGCATTTTTGCCAATTTTGACTCCTTGTAGAATTGTTGCATTTGAACCAATTCACACGTTTTGTTCAACTATTATTGGTTTTGGAATTACATTCTTGCGCAATTGGGGATCTAAATCATGATTTAATGTTGAAAATACTACATTATGTCCTACTTGCACATTATCATGTAAATAAATTCCTCCTTGATCTTGAAAACTAACATTTTGATTTATAAAAACATTTTTACCAATATAAAGGTTTTTACCAAAATCAACATAAACTGGAGGAAATAATGTAAAACTATCATCAACTGGTTTATTGATAATCTTTGAAAATAAGTCATTAATTTTGGTTTTTTCATGATATTGATAATTTAATTCACAAATAATTTTTCTTGATTCATTATAAAAATAATATAAAGCCTCCATTTGCTTACTATTTGCTTCAATAGGTTTTTGAGCATTTAAATGTTCTAATAGACTTTCTAAATTCATTTCTTTTCACCTCTATTTAAATAATAAAGACTTCAACTAAGTTGAAGTCAATTAAATATCTTTAATTTTTTTATAAAATTTTTGGTTTATTTTCAACTTTTTCTGCAATTAACAAGAACAATGTCATTAAAGCGTGAGCGCGATATTTATAATCACTACTTAAATTGTAATTAATAATTGTTTTTGTTCATTCTTCAACTTCAGGAACTTCTGTTAAATGGTTTGTAGTTATGATAATATAAACTCTTTTTGATAACTTTTCTAGAAACTCTAAAATTCTTGATAAAGTTTCTGTATCTCTTCCTGTCATAATTACTAGTACTAATTGGTCTTTATAATCGACATGACGTACAACTTCTAAATTAATTGAACTGTCCATTACTCGTGCATCAACACCTTGATTTCTCAAGATATTTTCAAAGTGACGAGCTGTATACATTGATTGAAATGAAGGTGCAATTCATAATTTCTTTTCTTGATTTATTTGTTCAGCTAACTTTAAAATAAAATCAGAAGAATTGAGAGCCCATTCATTGATAATATTTAAATTTTGATCGTCCACTTGATTATAATTTATTTCTTTTGTTGGTTGTTGTTTGGCCAACATACTTTCATGTTCAATTTTTAGTCTAATAGCAAGTTCTTTATAACCTTCACAAAGAGTTGCTTTTGCAAATTGTGTTACTGTAGACATTGATACAAAACATGCGTCTGCTAATTCATTTTGATTTTTAAAGATTCCTTGATTAAAATCATCTAATAATTGTTTGGCAATTGATTTAAATGTTGTATTTCTGTTATCTTTAACAAGGTTTTCAATTCGTTCATACATTGATATCATTGTAATCTTCCTTTGCTTTTAACTATTATAATATAGAATTGTTAGAAACAAACACAAATGATAAAGTTTAAATATTTATTATTTATAGTAAAATTATTTTATTTTGGTTTTTAAAAACTCTAAAACTTGGTCACACATTTGTTCAAAATCACTGTATTGATGTTCAAATCAATGAACATTATCATATTGATTTCGAAATCAAGTCATTTGTCTTCTTGCATAACGGCGATTATTGCGTTGCATTAAAGCAATTGTTTGATCATAATCAATTTCTTGTTTTAAATATTGAATAATTTCAGGTCCCCCAATACATTTTAAAGCTTGTGCTGAAGCATTAAAATTGTTATCTTCATAAGCTTTTTTAATTTCATCAAATAATCCCCTATCTGTTAATTGTAAAACTCGTTCATTTATTCTTTGATGTAACTTTTCGCGATCTGGTTTAATCCCAATAATGATTAAATTATCATAAAATAGTGTTTTATTATTCTTATTTAAATCACTTTTTAATGATTTTGAATATTCAATAATTTCTAAGGCACGAATAATTTTATTGCGATTATTGACATGAATTTCATTTGCAGCCAAAGTATCTATTTGATTTAATTGTTCTCAAAGTTGATGATTTGAAAGTTCTTCAAATTGTTCTTTAAAACCTACAATTGTTTGATTTTCAAATAAAAAATTGTAATTCATAATTAAAGCATTAATATATAATCCAGTTCCCCCAATTACAATTGGAGTTTTATCTTGCTTTAAAATTTTGTCAATTATTGTTCGAGCTTGAGTTTGATAATCTGCCACTGAATAAGTTTCATTCACTTCTTTAATAGATATTAAGTGATGCACAACCCCTTGCATTTCTTCAGTTTTAATTTTATTAGTTGCAATATCTGTTCCTTTAAAAATTTGGGTTGAATCTGCGTTAATACATTCACCATTAAATAATTTAGCAATTTTTAAGGATAAATCAGTTTTTCCCGAAGCAGTTGGTCCAACAATTACAATTATTTTTTTCATTTATTTAATCAACTTTCTTTTCTTATAAATAGAGGATAAACAAATTATTGATATTTTTAATAGTATTAATCAGCTTAATAACATTAAAAATATAAATAAAAAATATTTCCACCCGCTATAAAATGCATGAGATAGGAAATACTAATTTATAGAGCGGTTTTGGACACTCACGCAAACATAAAGAATAACAAATATTCTTGGCGTCCCGAAGGACATTATTATTATAATCTATAAATAAAAAAATATCTCCCCCCGAGATATTTTTTTATTATTTTTTATTACCGATTGGAAATTTTCTAATTTCAACATTCATTTTTTTAGGTTCAACGATTGAAGATTGGAATAAAACTGTTTTTTTAGCTTTATCTAATGCATCTGCAGAAACTTTAGTATCTTTCATAAAGTTGTAGATTTCTGCTACGTTTTTTGCTCCAGTAACTTGTGCAGTTCATGGTTGACCTGCTTTACGTTTAACTTTAGCATTCATTCAGTGTAAAGCAACAACGTTATTTACATCATCAACTTCACCTTCTGGATCAACTAATGCATATACTCATCCAAATTCAGATTCATATCCAAATTCATTAAATTTAAGTACTGCTCCTGCAACATCTTTTCTATAGATTGCAGAGTTTGTTGCAGATACTGGATCTGCTTTTTCTCAAATAAATTTTTCTTGTCCCTCTGATAATTTGATTGTTTTATCCATAATTTTGTTAGGTTTTGGATCTGATGCTTTCTTTCTTGTTTGAATGTGAACAGATCTTTTTGCGTTAGAAGCTGCACGTTTAACTGCTGCTTTTTCTGGTCCTTTATTTGCCATATTGCGCACCATCTTTCTAATGTAAAACATTTTGATTTAGAATTAAATTATCCTAAACATATAATAATTATACATTAAAAAATGGTTTTTTTAGAAGTAAAAACCATTTGGGGTTGAATAAATTATTTGATGAAATTGATTTATTTAAATAAATTTTTTGTTAATTCATCAAAACTGATTAAATCTGAATTTGAAAAGTTTGTTTTAAATTGTCATTCAAATATATCTCTTGTATTAAATAAAATTTTGGGAATCTCAGAAAATGGCACTATTTGAAGTTCATTATCAAATATTTTCAATTTAATTCTCTTGTTCTTAAATTTTTTTTCTTGATATTCAGCAGAAATTAATAATAAATTTAGTATTTCATTATCTTCATTAATTAAAATTTTAATATCACTAATTAATTCAGATAGATTTTGTCCTTCACTTTGTCTATGAACATTAGTAGTTATAACATATGAATTGTTATCTAAATTATTCATTAATTTTTCTCTTATAGTATACATATTATTTCCTTCTGCATTCGATAAAATTTTTGCAGAAGCATTTAATGATTGAAAATCACAGTATGAATTATTGTAAGTAAGTAAATTTATAGGATCCTTATCTCCTTTTTTCTCAATTAGTTTTTTTAGAATATAAATTCTTGAAAAATCATTAATATATGATTCATAGCTTAAATTTTTTCCACTAAATATTTCAACATAATAGTTAAGTATTTGACCAATATTGACTCTCATATTTTCAAAAATTACATCTAAGGAATCAATAAAGTTTTTTATGAAGGTTTCATCATCAATCATTGAATCTATATGTTCAGAAATTGAAAGTAAGATAATTTCATATTCCTCAATTTCACCCATAAATTCCAAAGGTGCCTTTTGAAAATATTTAATAAATCTACCTAACTCCATAATTCTTAAAAAAGATTTATCATATGTTCCTTCAACATCCTTGATCACAGAATTTTTAAATTTTATTACCCTATAACGTTCACCTTTTTCTTCTCCTTCAAGAATATCAAAATATGTTGAACGTATATTTTCACAAACAATTAATTCTTTCATTCTAAACCCTCATCTCTAAAAAAATCTTGGAATTTTTTGCGGCTATCTTCTGTAATTATTGCACCTTCTTGTAGTGAAGCAAAAAATTTATCTTCAATTATAGAAAGTTTTTTATATAAATTCTTCAACTGTTTTGTCATTAATATTCTTGTAACATGTAGTGTTTTATTTCTATAACCAAATCATCTACATCTTTGAATCATAGTTGCATAATTAAAATTTTTATCATTATAGTTAGTTATTAATTCAATCACTAAGTTTTCAAATGTTACGCCTCTACTCAAAAGATTTCCTCCAATTATAAAATTAAATCTAGCATTAAATTCTTTATCATCAGATTTACTATTAAAAATAACAATTTTATATTTATTTTTGAAGCTCTTATTTTTGTCTCCGTAATCTTGTAAGAGCTTTTCTAGTAGTTTTTGGGTTTTATTATGGCTTTTAGTATCTGTACTTGTATTTATTAAAATATTTAACCTTTTATTAAGCTTTTCATATTCTTCAAAATTTTCATCAAATGTTTTTAGCAATGTTTTTAGCATATATTCTTCATCTGTATCGTTTTCTAGTTCTATAATATATTTATCATCAGTATGAAATGTTTTAAAACCAGTATAATTTTCATCTGTAGATAATGGAACTATATATTTAATCTTTTTTTTATCATTCAAACCTTGATTATAAAAAATATTTTTATATGGTGTAGCAGAAATAGGAATATACATAACACTTTGATTTATATCAATGATGTTCGAAATTAATCGTGAAATTGTATTTTGAGAATCAACATCATCTTCCTCTGATACTCCAGCAATATCAGATTCATCGTCTAATATAGCAATATTACACTTATCAATGTTAGTTACAGATGCCAAAATTTCATATAAATTTTCTAAATTAGTTTTTTCTTTAAGAATAGGTAAAAATAATTTATATCCTAATTGTTTATTTTTGATCATGTGAGATATTATTCCATTTATTTTATAAAGATCTTGCTCTTGCTTTATATCTTCAAGTTTTATTGAACCACTATCATTAAAGACTAATTTGAATTCTTCAAATCTACCTTTGTTTTGCTCAATTAAGACATTTGTATTTCCACCCATAAATATAACAATATCATATCCATTGTCATATAAAACTGATGCGGCAAGTATACTATTAAGTGTTTTACCAGATTGAACCCTACCAAATAAAGCAGCAGATTTAATTTCTGGTCTATTTTTTATTAAATGATTAATCCTATTTAAATTTGTCTGTAAAATTTCATTAATAAATTTAATAGAATAAACACCTGATTTACTTAATTTTTTTATAACTTCAATTATTAATTTACTATTTGTATGTGATGATACTAATTCAGTTTCAATATCATTGACATCAAGATTTAGTGCATCAAAATCTATTTTCCAATTACTCATCAAATACCTCATTAAATATTTCAAGATCATCAATAAAAATTGATAATTTTTGTTCTGCATCACTTTGATATTCACATTCTTCTAATAATTTACTAAATTTCTTTGCAATTATTGTAGAAAATATTAATGCTAATCTAATTTGATGATCATCAGATTTTTGGAGTTTAGTTAATGATTTATAATTAAAATTAAATCTTAGCTCTAAAATATTTTCAAGTAAAACCTTATCTGTTGAATACTTAAATTCAATAGATCTCTCCTGATTTTTATCAAAAGAAAAATAATAATAGATTATTTTGTCATTATTTTTATAAGGAAAAGTTTTCTTATTATTTCCAAACTTAGATGAGGGAGTCAACTTCAATTCACCTTTTTTTATATCAGTAATAACTTTTAAAGTGTCTTCATTGTTTAAATAAATATTGGTTTTCTTTAAAATATTTTTTGTTTTAGAAATTTCATAATCTGAAACATAATTTTCGTCAATTGCATATTCCAAAGATCCTTTTAAAAAACCAATTATTACCCTACCTATATAATCCATGTGTAAATCAGATTTCAAAAAATTGACAAACTCTTTTAAAACATTTTCTACAACATTGCCATTTGCAATTGCACTCTTATCATCTTTTGGCTGAAAATCAATTTTTAAGTTCGGCTCTGTTGTATCAAGATGTATATCTGCTTTTCATAATTTATCTTCAGTTTTAATGTCACCAGAGCTTGTGTTTGTTAGAGTCAATATCTTACGTTCAAAAACTTTTAAATTTGGTGCCATTTTTGTATAATTTCCCATATTAATAATTCTATTATCTTGAACTATAGAAACTCCCCCAAAAATATCTTGTAGAGAATACTTCCTGATATCATTATAATTAAGAAATGAGAAATATGCTTTCAGCTTTACATGATTATTTACATGATATCTTGCAATATATGGGAAAAAAAATTCTCAATTAAATTTGTTTTGTTTAATATCATTAATAATTTTTCCAACTGAAATACCATAATCAGATTGTAATTGTTTATCCTTATTACTATTTATTGCGCCTTGCTCAATCAATTCTTTTTCAAGTTTATCAAAATTAAAATTTTTAAATTGTTTTGAAGCAATTTCAGATGTTATTTCATAATCAAAAAGATATAAAGATTCTTTATTTATATTCACTTTCTGATTATTATATACAACAGATAAATTTAGTTTTACATCTGCTTTACCTTCAATAAAATACAAATATTTAAAATATAAATACACATATATATTATTTTTTCTCAAATTATAATCTTTTGGTATAGATGTAAATTCTACAGTTTTATGGTTAAAATTATTTGCATCAGTAAAATTAGTTTTTTTAATACCAATAATTGTTCCAGTTTCACCAATTAATACTTTTTGATACAGATTTATATCTTTTTCACTAATATCTTCAGGCTTTACAGCCTCTTCAACAGAAAAACCTGCATTTTGTTTTGAAACCATTTCATCATAATCCAAATATGTTCCAACAACAGTATTTTTTGACTTTGAAAATAATTCAACTCTTTTTCCAAGTCAAAAACCACCCCTTTTAAAACCAATGTGTCGTCTATTAAAGCCATCTTTATTTAAATCATCTTCTGGATTAAACATTACTCAGCATTCTTCGATTTTTGAAGATTCAATTCCTGGTCCATTATCTATAAATAGATATGATTCAGTATCACCATCTACAATTATTTTCATATTTAAAGTCTTCTGACCACTTTTTATTGCAGATGATAGTGAATTATCAATAAATTCTCCAAATGTAGTTATTAGATAATAACTATCTGATGTTCAGCTGTGAACCATTCCTGCAATATGTACTTTTTGTTGTGTTGACATATTTTTTTCCTCCCTGTTATATTGAAAATTCATTCAATAAAAAATTAATAATTTTTTTTCCTCTTTCTAAAATTGAAGTTCTATCTATATTTGTAAGTTCTTCAAATCTTATTGAATCACTTATACACTCTGTTTTTAATTTAAAAACATTGTTTTTGTATGATGGAATAGGTTTAGTTTCTCAAACAAAATGTGAACCTATACTTAGCTGTACTTTGTTAAAATCCTCTTTGTTAGAAAAACCGAGATCACTTAATTCTGACTTGCTTACTTCATTAGAATCAAAAATAGATTCAATTTTTTTTAGACTGTCAAATTTTTTTAAATAATATTCTCCTGCAATTTTTATATTAGCCATATATGTTCAATATAATGCAATTATTTTTTTAGTTTTTGTACTATTGTATATGTAATTACTCAAATCAATATTAAAAAGTAGTTTTTTATCTTCTTTTCCATATTGAGTAGATGCATTAATATTAAAAAGTTCTTTTCTTAATATATTTTCATAATTTCCTGTATGACCTAAAGTCATTTCATTATTTCTCATTTTGTGCACAATGCCTAAAAATTTTCTTTGAATTTCTTTATCTTTTGAATACGGATCTAACAATCATCTAACATAGTAAACAGTAATTATTTTTGTTAAAATTGTTAGAGTTTCACTATCAAGTGAATTTGTCAAAGCTTTTTGAGCTAAAAATAATTGCATTCCACCAGTTAAACCAAAAGTACCTAAAGCTTTTAATATTGTTGTATATTTTCAATAATCTGCTAAAAATTTATCTGAAATAGCAATTTTTTTAATCATAATATATGCAGCTACATAAGAATGAATTTCATTAATTGCTTCATGATAATTGTTCTTAAAATTATCACTTATATATTCTTTAAACAATGTATACACTGCATTTTTATTATCCGTAGTTGCGCCACCTTTTGAAGTATTTTTCTTTGTAATTTGATGACCTTGCCACACATCAACAAGTAATATGAAAAAATCATCAGTATCTGTCTCTTCAAGCATCTTTGTTCACTTATCTCAATATTGTTTTTTAATTTCATGTTGTTCATTTGGATCCTTAAAACCCATTAACAAGCAATTTCTAATTAAATCCGTTAGAGAAAGTGGCTTACCTGTTGAATTTATAGCCTCAAAAGTTATTTGTTCCATAGATTTATTGATTATTACAATCTTAGCAATTACAATTCTATTAAAAAGATTTACAAAGTTTGATATTGATTCAGTGATATTTCAAAAAATTTTATTATTTTTTTCAAAATAATCTATGAAATAATTATATGCTGTGGCTACACTAGAACCAGAATTTTGGTCTAACCTTTTAGCAAATAAATTTCTTATTTCTGCTCTATCAGCATCAATTGACTCAAGTTTGTATTCATTATTGTAAATTATAATTTTATTTAAAATATCTGCAATATTCAAATTATTATAATGAGAATTAAAATTTTGCTCCAGAAAGCGAGCATAAGCAACAGCATAAATAATAGATGTTGTTAGCCTTTGCTGACCATCTAAGATTACTAAACTATCTTGATTTACTGATGCAATTATACTTCCCATAAAATACTGATCAAAAGAGTTTTCCTCAATTAGTTCAATTGTTTTAATAAACTGATTAAATTGATTTTCATCTCATTTATATGGTCTTTGAAAAGTTGGAATTATAAATTTATTATTTTCCATTAAAAAATCAATTAATTTTATTTTTTCTATAATCATTAGTATTAACCCCCAAAAAATTTACTATTATGTATTTTTAAAAATCTCTCCATTTCTGGAGTTTGTACTGAAATATATTCATATGTTTTCATATCTTTAATTAATTTAATGTATTTTTCTTTTGTTATAATTTTAAATTCTTTACAATCAACTGTAATATTATAACTATCAAACATCTTATCATGGGTTGGACATAATAAAAAAGCATTATGTTCAGACATTGCTTCTTTAGCATTATCACAATCTTTAAATGCCTTTATGTGTGAAGCAATTAGAAACTCACTGTATTCAAAGTCACAAAATGCACATTTAGAATATTTACTAAATAATTTAGCTTTTAATTTAGATTGTAGACTATAATTTCTTTGAGATATATTCATCTCTACATATAATTTAAGAAATTCTTCATAATTATATTCTACACCTTTATTTATTTCTTGTTCACCTAATTCCATAGCATAAAGTTTGTTTATAGAAGATGTAGATAAACAAAAAAATGATTCTGGTTCATTGAAAATTTTTACTTTAATTTCTTCTCTAAAAATACCAGTATATAAACATATTTTATAAAAATCTTTGTACTGAGCTTCTTTAAGCTCATTTAATTTTAAATCCTTTAGTAAAATATTTAAGTTCTCATTTTGTATATCTATATTTTTAGAATTTATTGATTCATTAATTATTATTGCTTCAGCAACATATTCATCAACTTTCTCTAAATATTCCTCAAATGATCTAAAATAATTAATTCTTCTAAAAATATGATATGTTAAAAATTTATTATGACCTTTTTTTATTAGTTCACCCATATAATGAAACATAATCATAAAAGGTCTGATTTCATTATTTTTAATTAAAGCTGCTTTTTTTACAGAATCCAGTCACATTTCATTAAATAGATCACGTGTTATTTCATTTTTATATATATCCTTATAACTCAAATTCATCAAATTAGTATTTATAATATTCATTATTTGTGAAATTGTACTAACATATTTTTTCCCAGTTGATGTTATTTTTATATATTTAACTTTATCTATTTCATTAGTAGTAACAAACTTATAAAAAATCAATTGGTTAATTAAGTCTTTGGCATTTTGCCAACTTTCTCAATCTCCTTCAAATATAATTCCTTTTTCTAAAAAAATATCTTGCATTCTTTTAGAAAAATATTTAACTTCAATATAACCATTTTCAGAATTTAAAACATCTAGTAATGTAAAAATTTGACTGATACTTGTGTTCTTTCTATTTATTATTCATTTTTCTGCCTTTAAATCTATCATATTTTTATTATACATTTAATATTATTTCTCTGATTATATTTTTCACAATAAACTGTTTATGAGTTAAAAAATTTATTATAATTAAAGTGATTTGGAGGCTATTATGTTTTATATTTTAAAAATTCCCTATATTTCAAAAGGTTCATTAAAATCTACTGCATCCAAGGAGACTTATTCTTTTCAGGGGAATGCCTACATTTATGTTGAAAAAAACTCAGGTAAAATGTTTCATTCTTTTGCATTATTAAATGATAATTTTAAATATAGAGCTACTGACCCTAAAATGATGCAAACACATTATTGAAGAAATAAAAATTTTCAAGAGACAAGAAAATTATTTTTTGAAAATAGAGATAAAAGTTATCAAATAATCACTTTTTCTGGAAAAATAGAAAAACTAAACCAGCACATTATGCAAAATTTTAATACAATTTTAACTACTCAAGGCCTAATTTATGGAAGTAATCCTGCAGGGGCTGAGCAAAATATCAATAGTTCTATTTTATTAATAAATGAAGAAAGATACCAAAAGAAATACAAATACCATCGTTTTGTAAATTTTTTTAATTCCTTAGAAGATAAAACTATTAAATTTTCAAATGAAGAATTGATAAAAATGTACAATGAAACAGATGACTTTTTATCAATTGAAGATTATTTCACAAACTTTCCATATTTAAAAGAAGAATTTGAAAGTAAATACAATTATGAATTTACTGATAAATTCAGTGATAAAGATTTTGGCAATATAACTGGCAAATTTGAAAACTATAAAGTTCAATCAATAATTCAGTTGTACGAAGAAAATTTCTATACTCTTGAAGAATTTAAAGTTAAAATGAGAGGTATTTTTTCTGCTAATGTCAGTGCATTTTTAAAGGAAAAAACTTTTAAAAAAACATACACAAAAGGAGAAAATCACCCCTCACCAAAAAAAGCACATATTTTAAGCTTTAGTTCTTTAATTAATAATGGTAGATACTTTGAAGCAGTTGATCCAAAAAACTGTATTATGATAAGTCCTAATTTACATGATTTATTTGATAATAATTTTATCACTTATGACCCAAATGGAAAATGTATTCGCATTAAAGGTAATATTAATGTTACTGATGAATATAACATTAGTTCAACAATTATAAAAAATTTTGGTATTAAAAAGTATTTAAGAGAAAACTATGATCACTATATAATAAAAGGAGTAAATTATTAATGAATAAAAAAATTTTTGAGACTTTTGCGGGAATTGGTTCACAAGCAAAAGCACTAGAAAAATTGAGTCATGATTTTAATGATTTTAATTTTTCTATTTCAAACACTTGTGAATGATATACAGAAGCAATTTTAGGTTATTCTGCAATACACAATGATTTAAATTCAAAAGAATATAAAAATTTATATGAAGAAGAACTTGATGTAATAATAAGTTTTTTAGAAACAAAAACACTTTCTTCAAATTCAAAAGAACCTCTAAAAGATATTAAAAAATTAAAAGAAGATAAAATTAGAAAATTATATGCATCTATAAAATTAAATAATAATTTAATTGATATAACTAAAGTAAAAGTTCAAGATATTAATGCGCCTTTTGATCTTTTAACTTATTCATTTCCTTGTCAAGATTTATCAATTGCTGGAAAAGGTAAAGGTATGAGTGAAAATTCAAATACTCGTTCAAGTCTTTTGTGAAATATCCTACAGTTATTAAATGATTTAAATAAATTAAATAAACTACCTGAATATTTAGTGATGGAAAATGTGCCTGCAATTAAAAATAGTAATCACATTGATAATTTAAATAAATTTAAAGATAAATTAAATAACTTAGGTTATACGAACGTTGAATTTGTGCTTAATGCAATTGACTATGGAATACCTCAAAATAGAAAAAGATATTTTTTAATATCTAAACTAAATGATGATTCATTTGATTTTAATTTTGATGATATAAAAGTTGATCTCCCAAAATTTAGTGATTTTTTAGATATTGAGAATATGAAACCTACGAACAGAGAAAATCAATATCTTTCTTCAATAAAAAAACTTTATTCAAATGTAGATAAAGATAATAAATTTAAAATAAAGTATAAAAATTTAAATGTTTACCCTACTTTTAACCAAGCAAATATTGTGACAGGTCTTGAAAGTAAATGCATTTCAACTGTAACTTTTTCTGGTGAAAATTCACGACAAAGAGTTTTTGCAAAGCAAAATAATGAAGATAGAGTATTGCAATTGGGAGCCAAGGAAAATATATTGCTAATGGGTTTTGATAAAGATGACTATTTTAAATTAAAAGAAATTGGATTAAGTGACGAAAAAATTCGTGGTCTTGCAGGAAACTCAATTGTTGTTAATGTATTGTACTACATCTTTAAAAAGATATTTATAAATTGTAATTAATTTTTTAAATTGAAAGTTAACATATTTAATCATACTTCTAATAAAAAATAAAATAAGGCTTTTAACCTTATTTTATTTTATATTGTTCAAATCAAAAGTCTTCATCAATAAATCCAACTCTTTGATACAGTCCCATTCCCATTTCACTGGCAAATAATAGAACGTGTTGCATATTATGTTCAATACAATCATTGACAATTGTTTTGATTAAATTACTTGCAAGACCTTGATTTCTAAATTCAGGCAACACGTTAATATCATCAACCACTGCATAACCGTTTTCAAACATAAAGATACTTCCAGTTCCTGCCACTTGACCATTTACTTTAATTAAAAACATATGACAGTAATCTTGTAATTCTAATAGTCCAATAAACTTATTTTTATCAGATACTAAATTAACTTCCATAATATCAACTACATATAAAAATGAATTTAAATCTTCTTGTTCTTTAACTTGAATAATTTCAACATTATTTGCTAAGTCAATATTAAATTTAGCAGCGGGTGCTAAATCCATTTTCATGTATTTGTAGTTTTCTTTAAATTCTACACTTTGATCTAAAGTTTGATTATTATATTGTGAATGTGTGAAATTTAATAAAAAATTAGGATTATATTGTTCTTTTAACTGATTGAAATTTTGATCAATTTCAAAATTTCAATCAGTAATTAACATTGCGTTATTATAGTTACTACATTCTAAAGCACTAAAACTTGAAGTTTCAATTCTTTTAATTGATTTGTGAATTGGATCAACATAGTGGTTTAAATAACACAAAACAATTGTGTTATATTTTTCAATATCTTGATAATTAAAATCAACTTGTTTTATCATAACTATTTTAGCTCTCCTTGTTTTACTTTAACTTTTCTTTCCATATTATATCATCACATGAACATTCCAAATCCCATAAAGAAGATAAATCCCCCAAAGATAAATATGAAATCAATTAATGAGTTTACTCAATCAGCCTTTCAACTTTCAGGACTTGGTATTGTTCCAAAAAAGAATGCAATTGCTAATAAGACAAGCGTTATGACACTAATAATTATAGCTGGCCATTTATTTTTAAAGAATCGTGTTCCTCGATCTTCATCATCATTTTTTAGTCTAAATTTAATATATCCTCCAAAATAGAAGAACATTTGTACAGTTGCCAATGAAGTTGTTGCTTGAGTAATTTTTGTTAAAAAAGCACTTGAACCTCCACCAACTTCTCCAACTGTTGTTGTTCCAACAATCAATAAGATAATTGATACAACTATTGCTTGTAAGAATAATGCATTTACTGGAATTCCATTTTTATCAACTTTTGAAATATATTTTCCCATTACATTTTCTGGAATTTCTGAAAAAAATACTTTTGCAGGTCCAGCTGTTCAAAAAAACATTGATCCCATTCCATTTAACGCAGTAATTAATCCTACAATATGAATAATTGTTTTTCCAGCAACACTATCAATTTCTAATCCCAATATTTTTGGAAATACATAATAGTATGAATTTGATAGCCCTCATTGTGGTGAATTAATAGTTTCTTGATCAATTGTAAAACTTAAAACTACAGTTCCAACAACCATTAATCCAATTACAATTGACATTCCTATAACTGAAGCAATTTTAAATGCTTTTGGTCCACCTTTAGTATCTTTTACAAAGACACTCATTGTTTCAATTCCATTAAAAGCAAATATCAATCAGGGAAATGCAGATAAGAAACTTCATCAATCTCCTTTAAATCCATTATCATTATTAATTGGATCTAGTAGACTTGAATCAAATTTAATAGTTTCGCCAAAAGGAATTGTATAAAATAAAGCAATTGCAATAAACAATACTCCTAAAATTAAACTTGCTGTTCCTCCAATATTTGTAAATGTTCCAATTCATTTTGGTCCTTTTCTTGAAACAAATGTTCCACCTCAAAATAATAAAATAGCACAAAGAGCAAGAATTATTGCACTACTTCTTGTTGCATTTGATTGCGAAATACCATTGTTTCCATCATTGTAAAAAACTTCTGCTAATTTATCAAAACCATTACTTCCAGTAAAGAAAAAACTTAAAGCAATAATTGTAAACGGAGCAATTGTTGCAAAGAAAAATAAATTTCCAAAGTAACTAGCTCAACTTGCTAAAAATCCATATTTTTGGCCTAAAGTAAAGACACAAAAACTTCCCATTCCAGATTCTTGATCTTTTAATTTTTTAATACTTCCAAATTCTGATGTAATTAATACCATTGGAATTGCATAAATTGCTCCCCCAACTAAAAATAAGATGGCAGCTAATAGCCCAAATTGTACTTGATTGTTAATAATATTTCTAAAACCAAAAATGATTCCAAAACTCATTAAGACAATCGTTGCTTTTGTTAACGTTTTTGTCCTCGATGACATAAAAAATATCTCCTTCTCTTAAAAAAATTTATTGTTTTTAAAATTTGGAAATATTTGTTTTAAATTCTTATTATTTATTAAAAGCTCTGTTTCCAAATTTTTTTCATTATCTTAGAAACGCACTTTAATATCTAACCAGTTAAACAAGACTAAATATTGTAGTGCATCATCTTTCGTGATTTTTTAACTACAATGTGTTTCTTTAGTTCAACATGTTTTAAATTAAAGTTGTACATAGGTTTTCCCCTTAAAAATATCTTTTTTAATTATATATGGAAAATGCAAGATATTTTTAAAAAAATGAAAAAAAGTAATTTTTAATTGACAATAACAATATTAGGGGTAAAAATATGAATGATAAATATACTATTGAATTTGATTTGACTATTATTTTAGAATTTGAAAATAATAAAATTTTAAAATATCACTGAAAGAATTTAAATCAAAAACAACAACAATGATTTTTCATACTTTATAAATATTGTAATATAGATGATATTCAAAATCTTAATTTGGAAAATGCTATAATTAACAATAGCAATATAAATAAGCTAAAAAAGGATTTAGATATCTTGAAAATAATTGTAAATAAAAATTGTCCCGAACAATTAAAAGAAACACAGACTTCTATAATTAAATTAACTGATTTAATTAATAAGCAATCTAAAAAAATAATTGAATTAGAAAAACAAGTTAAGGAAATTAAAAAGTTAAAAGAACAAATTGAAATTCTAACTAAGAGAAATTAAAAAAATCACATGAATATATTCATGTGATTTTTTTAATTTTATTAAACTTACAATTATTTTCTTAATCCTAATTTTTCAATAATTGCTTTATATCTGTTAACATCTTTTTTCAATAAGAAATTTAATAAGTGTCTTCTTTGAGCAACTTTTTTTAATAAACTTCTTCTTGAAGTAATATCTTTTTTATGAATATTTAAGTGTTCTGTTAAGTTAGCAATGTCAGTTGTCAATAAAGCGATTTGTACTTCAGCTTTACCTGTATCTTTGTCATTGTTTCCATGTTGTTTAATAATATCTGTTTTTTGTGATCTTGAAACCATCGTTTAATTCTCCCTTTTAATTTTCAATTTGATTGAAAGTGTCTAAACAAAGTATAAATTTAAGGGTTAATAATTTATACAACGTAAAAACATCAATACTTAAAGATTATACACATTTTTAGTATCTTTGTTAAATTAAATTTTATAAAAATTATCAAAATTTAAAAAACAGACTTAAATTTGTCTGTCTATTTTAATAGATACCTTCTAGATATTGGAAACAATCGGCAATTGCGCCAATATCATTTATTACTTTTTTGGCAAAGTTATAAGTTGGTCCATGTTTTGATGATTTTGACATTTTATCAAAAACAGCAATTTGATTGGTTAATGTTTTTAAAGTGTAACCTTTATCAATGTTGTATTTTCCAATAACAAAATCATTATTAATTCCTAATCCTTTAAAATCTTTATTATCTAAATTCATCATTTTTTCAATCATTTTTGGTCTTAACAATTTTGCAGCTCTCAAATCTGTTGAATTTAAATTAATTTTAAATTTCTTATTGAATTCAATTGATTCAGTTTGAAATAATTTATCATTAGTTTTTCCTGGTAACACTTTAACTCCATTATAACTATTGTCAAATTTTGTATTTTCCATTGATAAATTATAAGTTGTTACATAATAATAAGTTGTTGTTGTTTGACTTTTTCCTTTTGAATCAGTGTAATGCCTTACAACAATACATTCAGTTGTAGGATTAACTTTAAAAAATAAATATTTATCTTCATACATCATTTCAATATGATTTTCATTATATTGATCTGTTAAAAAATCATATTGTTTTAGTCAATATTTTGGTTCTTCATAAAGACGAAAAATTGAATTAACATTTTTAATTCTAGACAAAGATTTGAATTCAACTTTTTTAAATTCTCCACCTGTCAAATTATTTTTTTGATATAAACTAAATGCATTTTGATAAATTTTATTTCAATCTACTCCATCAACTGCTAATGCAACTTTCTTTGAAGCCTTACGTGCAAGTCAATAGAAAATTAGTGTTGTAAGCACAGTTATTCCTGCAACTGCAAGACTAATTTGAAGAAAAAGTAGATTTTCCAAAACTATTGATGATACAACTGCCATAATTATGGCAACTAATAATAAAACTAAACTTAGATATTTTAAGAGATTAAATAGTTTATATTTCTTATAAGTTGCATCAAATTCAGGGTTGTCAATATTTTGCCTAATATCTGATGCAACTAATTTAATTGTATTTTCCATCTACTTAAAATGAGATGTTTACATCTGCTCTTTCTTCTTCTGTAATTTCAAAGAAGAATTCTGTTTTTGCTTTCATTGCTTTTGCAATAACGTTATTTGGTCACCCAATAATATATTGGTTATAATAACTTGCATTTGAATTATAAATTCTTCTTGATGCAGAAATATCCTCTTCAATATCTGTAATTGATGTCATTAAATTTTGAACTAGATCTGATGTTTTTAAATTTGGGTAATTTTCTAATTGAACTCCAATATTTTTCATAGTTTTATTCATTAATTTATCATTTTCCATCATTTGTTGAACTCCCCCACCCATTCTCATATTTACAATATGTGAATAAGTTGATTGTTCAAAAGAAATATTTGATTTAACTGCGTCAAGCAATTTAACTAAAGTATCTCTTCTTCTTTTTAACTGAATATCAATTCCAGATTCTGCCTCTGAAATTTTTGTTCTCATTCTTTTAATTTTGTTAACTTTAATAATATGTGCAATCAATGGAATAATTAATATTCAAAATAAATATCAAAATAGCATTCCCAATGCTGAAGCTTTTACTGATTTGCCAGCATCTTTGTTTTGATCCATTTCTCTTCCTGGTGCTATCATTTTGTAGTTCTCTCTTTCTAATTATACATAATTGATTATATTAAAAAAATTCCCATTTTTAGTGGGAATTTTTAATAAATTTTATCAAATATTGAAATTATTTAGTTTTTTCAATCAAGATATCTAATTTATCATTGATTTGTTTTAATAATTCAATTAATGGTTTTTCAAAATTTTCGATTCTTCCATTATTTTGTCCAGCACCACCACTTGGTCTGTTACTTGAAAAACTTCTTCTTTGTCTATCTTGACCTCTGTTATTGTCAAATCCCATGTTTTTCATCACCTTTCTATAATCAATTCTTTTAAAGGTAATAAAAATTATCTATCCACAATCAAAAGAGGCATCTATAAATCAACACCTGTATAATTATATATTATTTTTAACGGTTTCAAAGTTTTTTTGTCATCAAATCATCGATTCTCTAAATCAAGCTGCAACTTCAGCTGCTTGCTCATTTGTTCTGTCAATATTTTGAAAATGAGACAATATTTTTCTTTGAAAAGTTGCATTTAATTCATCAAAATCAATTGGTTGATATTGATTATAAACTTTTAAAGCAGTACATATTTTTTGAATAATGACTTCATCAGTTTGCAAACCCATAGCAATCCCAGTTCATAATCACAAGATATAGACAAGATCATCATATCTGTGGCCAAGTCCTAATTTATCTCAATCAATAACTTTATTAATATTGTCATAATCATCAAAAACAACATTTAATGGGTTTAAATCATTGTGACTTAAAATATGGCCAAATTCTTTGAGACAAACTTGTTGAAAATCAACTAAAAAATTGACAATATTTTTGATTTTTAAATTACTACAAATGGCTTGTTCTTCTCCATCAACTCCAGGAATAAATTCTAGGATTTGATAACCATCACTAAAACCATAATGGATTGGAATATATCTAAAACCAAGTTTATTTAATCTTTTTTGAAAATATAAAGTACAAGCTTTAATATTTTTAAATTCTTTAAATAACTTACCATCTTTTTTTATGATTTTTTTTCCAGATTGGCCTAATTCAAAGGTATTTGATTCGCTCATTTAAATTACTCCAATCTATTTTCACTACTTATTTTAATATAAAACAAAAAAAATAATACAAATTACTTTGTATTATTCTTGTCCGTGAGTTTGATCATATCATGATGCAAAACTTCAACGTTTAAAATAAGTTGAACTATATCAGTCTCAAGATATTGTTCCTTCAAAATTATCATAGTTTAATGCTCAAGTCATTAAACCTTTGGTATAAATTTCATCTTCAACTAACATTTCATATGATTCAATGATTGATTCTTGACTAGCAGCTCCTCTTCCTGCAGGTTCATTTGTAGCTGCACCCATTACAAATCTCTCTGGGTCAATTAAATAAAAATCATTTTTTGGACTGTAAGTTGTTGTCATATATTTTGTCATTAAATAAAAAAAATCACTTCTTAATTCTACATTATCATTTTCAACTATGTAATATGGAGTAAGTCCCAAATTTGTAGCTTCAGTTGGTTCAACGTATGGTCCAAATGCTCACCCGTTATAAAATTGGGGATTAATTCAGTCATAATAATCATCTAATTCTTTTAAAAAAGGAATATATGAACCTCCACTTGTTTCTGTACTATTTTTTAAATAAGGCATTTCAGGTGCCATAGTTATATAAAAATTGCGACCTTCAGCAGCTCATTCATTTTTAATTTCTTTTAATACTTGAGAAGTTACAAGTTGACTCTCACGATCTGCAAGGCAATCTCCTTCTCAATCAATATCTAAACCATCTAAATTATATTCATTAATAACTTTTAAGATTGTTTGTTTTAATTCGTCTTTTTGATTCATTTTAAAACGCATTTTATTTCCAGTGGCTCCACCCATTGAAATTAAAACTTTATGTCCTAAAGAGTGTTGATATTCAATTCCAGCAATTAATGCCTCTTTACTAATCCCATAATATTCAAATACAGGCATTTGATATGCTTCTTTTGAATATAAAAATGATAAATTAATCACATTATAACTTGAATGAATTTCTTCTAATTTTGGTACTTCTTGATAAGCTCCACCTCAATCATATCAATAACCTACTAAGACTTTATCCATATCACCAGGAACAACTGGTGGAGGAGTTGGTTTTAAAGGTTTTTCACCTCCAAAACAAGATACAACATTATTTGTAGCAATTACTGGTAGAAAAGTTGCACTCATTGTATATAAAAGTTTTTTCATATTAAGCCCCCCTAATAATATAATTTTAAATGTAATAGTTGCAGACTACAACACACGAAAAATGTTATAAAAAAAAATAGCTATTTTGTAGCTATAAAAGTAATGGTTTTAAGGTTCAAAACACGTGAATTATTATAATTTTTAATAATTTCAACTTTTTTAAATCCAATTTGTTCTAAAATAGTTTTAAATTCTTTAACCCCATATCAATTTAATTTAAAATTTTGAGTTTCTACAATTTTATTATCAATAATATAGTTAATTTTATTAATTGTATATTGGTCATATCAATTAATTTCTTGACTGTAGTTTTTAACAGTTAAATTAAGATCATTAATTTTGTGTTCCATTATATGTTCACTACCTGCTTTAAAATCAACTGGCATTATTAAATCTAAAGCAATTTGGCCTTCAGATTGTAAACTTGTATAAAAATTACTTAGCACTTGAATTGCTTTTTGCCTTGTTTCTAATAAGTTAAAACTAGCATTGGGCATAATTATACATTCAAATTCATTTTCTTTTTTAAAGTCAACTAAATCACAACAAATTAACTCACACTTTAGATTATTTTTATCTAAATTATTTTGACATAATTCTAACATTTCTTTAGATTTATCAACTCCAATTATATTAACTTTATATTTTAGAAATCCAATTAGCATACGTCCATTGCCAACACCAGCTTCTAGAACTTTACCTTCAATTGGCAATACCAATTGCTTATAAAATTCAATATCTCCATCAACACTAGTTCCTGGAGGCTTTGTTGTATCATACAATAAGCTACTATAAGTTTGATATTTATTTTCCATAATTAAAATACCCCTTTTAAAAGTAATAAAATTATACAAAAAAACTTGTACAGAATGTACAAGTTAAAATTATTATATTTATTTTTTAATTGATAAGTATTTTATTAAAATTTGTGCCAGTTTTTGACTAGCATTCATTAAAATATTTTTAAATTGGAATTCGTTTGAGGGACGTGATAATGTATCACTTACAATTTTAAGTGCAGCAATTGGTTTATTCAATAAATATGCTGAATGAAAGAAAGCAGCGCATTCCATGTCAACAACATCGATTTGATCATTAATATTATCGATTAACTCTTCTTTTTTTACAAAAGAGTTAATAAATATATCACTTGATGCAATATTTGCATTATTGATGTCTAAGTTATTAATTGGGGAAATTATTTCTTCTTTTAGAGTTGAGTTCGTTTCAAAGAATAAGGGCATCTTGGGGATTTGTCCGTATTCATAACCAAAGCCAGTTGCATTTGCGCAACTATAATACGCTTTATTAATAAGAAGTACATCAAGTGATTGATATTTTTCACTAATACATCCAACTAAACCTGCATTGATGTAAGAATTGATGTCATAGTTAAAGTTCATATATGTGAGACAAACACTCGCATTAACTAAACCAATTCCACTAATTGCAATTAGGACATTATCTGTTTGATATATTTTGAAGGGTTTTTCACAAATTTTCTTGGCATTAATTGATTCAATTAATACACTTGCTTCGTCTTCCATGGCAAAAAGTAGACAAATATTCATGATTATTCCTCCGTTACTCAAGTTGAGTATGCTTCTAATAATTTAGAACCTATATTTTGAGAGCCGTGTTTTGTTACTGCAATATCATATTGCTGCTTTAATAAAGCAATAAAACCTGATTTTAAATCAGAATACACTAACGATCTAAATTTTTCAACTCCAGGATAATTTCTTTCAACAGAAATTTTATCTGCACAAAAAACAATCATATCTAGAGTTGTCATATTTTTATCACCAACTGTATGCTTATAGATTGCATCAATTATTTCACGATCACTAAATAATCAGTCGTGTTCGATGTGAAAAGCACCAGCATAGCTGTGTCAAACAGGTTTTGGTTCATTTAAAAGCGATGAATCATATTTAGCAATTATTGCTTTTAATTCTTCTTCACTTCATTTTTTGGCAACATCATGAAGTGTTCCTGCGATTAATGCTTTATTCAAATCATAATTATTCAAATTAGCAATCATTAAAGCTTGTTGACCAACATTCAATGAATGAAAATAACGTTCTTCATCCATTTTTGACTCTAATCGTTCATGTAAATACATTAATTTAGAATTAATATAATCATTAACTGATTTGATTTGTAAATTTAAATCCTCTAAGTTTCGAATTTTTGTAGAACTTAAATGATTATTTTCAAACTCAAATGTCTCTAAATTGTATTTTTGAACTATGGTTTGATTAAATTCTTGATGTCGTAAAAAAACTTTAAAGTTGATAATAGTTATTAATTCTTGAAAATGATCTCATTTCTCAAAATTGTCCAATTGATCTGAACCCATAATAAAGGAAAATGAGTATTGTGGATATTGTTTTTGCATGTAACAAACTGTGTCATATGTATAACTTTTTTCAAACTTACGAATTTCATAAGTTTCGACTTTAACATAATCTAATCCTTTAATCGCAAGTTCAATCATTTCAAGTCTTTGATTAACACTTGAACTTGAAATTGTTTTAAAAGGATTAACATATGCAGGTATTATTCAAACTTGATCAAAACCAAGTTTTTCATAACATGCTTTAATTATATTAATATGATCTGTATGAATGGGGTCAAAGCTTCCACCAAATAAAGCTACTTTAATCATCGTTTTGGGGGTGCGATAATGTTTGAAGATACTTTCCAACACCATTGCTGTAAATATCTTCTAATATTTTGCTAGCCACTTGTTTAGTTTTTTCAACACCATTTGCAACAACACATCCATTTTTAAATTGAGCAACCATTTCATAATCATTATTATTGTCACCAATTGGATGGATTTCATCTAACTCGACATTCATGATTTCAGCTCATTTTTCTAGTCCTGTTGCTTTATTAACATTATTGTTCATTGCATCAACAAATATTCTCTCATTCATATGAGTTATTGGACAATTAAGTTTTAGATCATTCAAGAATTTAGTTGTTTTTTCAACTAATGATTCACTTCCAGTGGTTGGAAATGAGAACAAAAATTTAAAAGGTTTGTGGATTTCATTCATAGCACTCATTTTAAATTGCTCAAAATCTGGATAAATTTCACAATTTGGCTGTAAGTTTCTTTCCAAATCTTTATAGGCTTCTTTGTAGTAGTTAATTCTTTCTGAAGTTTCAAGTCCAATTAAGGCTTTTGCAGAATAATAGATTAAATCAAGATTATTTGCTAAAGCAAAATCAAAGATTTTTTCACAAATATCTTTCTCTATTATGCTTTGATATAAAACCTTTTGAGTAATTGGGTCGATAATAACTGCTCCATTAGCTCCAATAATTGGCAAGGTAACATGTAGTTGGTTGATATAAAGTTTTGATGTTTCAAACAACCTACCAGTTACAATAAAAAACTTTGAACCGCTTTTTTCTTGATAATTTAGAATATCTGCTATTGTTTCATCTAAGATTTTAAAATCTTCATTTTTCACAATAGTTCCATCAAGATCGCTTGCAATATATGGATATGCCATAATGAATATCTCTCCTATTAATTTTTGATTTCATATATATATTAACACCAAATCAAAAAAATAACCCCACGAGTGAGATTATTTTTTGTATATAAAACTTGTTAGGAAGAATTCAATTGTTGAATAATCTACAACATAAATATCATATTCTTCAGTTTCAATTTTAGGATTTACTTCTAAAACATCATTAACAATTAAAACAACTGAAATTTTGGCATCCTTTGGTAAACCCATTTGTTTCTTAATTTTTTTTAAATCTTTTGCAAATAATGAATATCGATTTTTAACAATTCGATCCAATAAATTTCCAGGTCCCACTGAAGTTTTTAAGGAATTTCGATAAATATCTCACATTAATGGTGAATCTTTAAAAAAGTTATTAAAGAAAAAGAAACAGTTTTCTGCATTTTTTTCATATGCAATTGCATCAACTAATAGATTTGCTTTTTTATCTCGACTTCTGTTTGCAAAATAAGGTACATCTTCAGGATTAAAAATGTTGATAACAGCAAAGCGTTTTGCTAGTTTTTGTAATGATGTATTTAACATATCGTGCATTTTATCAATTACAAGTTCATGCATTTTATTTCTAATTGGACTATCAAATAACATATATTCTTCTTGAGATTTAATTGCCATTCAAATAATTTCGGGATATCCCATAACAAAGAAACGTCTTTGACTATCATTAAAACCAATTAATGGTCTTTTGTAAATTCCTATTTCATAAAAGTCGTTTAAAACATCAGTTGTGTGAAAAGTCATATTATAGAAAATTGAATTTTTAATAATTTCTTCTAATAAATCATTGTTTACTTTTTCACCCAATGCTTTTTGAACTGTTTCAAAAAGGTTTGTCATATAACCTTGATAATCATAAAAATTATAGTATTCAAAAGAAAAAACTAGTTTATCTAAAACATTAAAATAATCTCGTAAATTAATAATTTTATTAAAAGGTACAGCATCTAATAGGTCAGTCTTTGTATCTTTAATATTTTGTTTTAAGTCAGGATCAACTCACAATTTATAGTCATCAATTCTTGCTCTTCTTTTTTTCTCTTCATCATGTTCTTTAAGTGCAAATAATTCTTCAAAGTTTAATGGGTTTAAAACATTTTTGCGAATTGTAACATGTTGTTCAGTTTGGGGATCTAATGACAAATGATAATCGCGAATATCTTTTGCTTGTTTAACATAAGCATAAACTCAAATTAACATAAAGATATCTTTATAAACTTTTAAATCATAAATTTTGCGATCAATGTAGTCATCCATTTTTGAAAAGAATGTCAACATTTCTTCATTATTTTTAATAAAAACATAACTTCATGCTGATAATGATTCATAAAAAGTTCTTAAACTTTTTAAGTATAAACGATAGTTATATTTTTCTTCTCCAAATTTATAAACTCTTAAATCAACAGAAAAATTAGCTTTGTTTGCAGTTGAAAGTAAAACAAATTCTTGAGCTATTAAACGTGCTCCTAAATAAATCATTGAAGCCACATATGCTCTTCCTGATTGAATTGTTTTTTCATCAAAAATTTTAATAAATCCAGCTTTTGCATCACGAATATTTGATGAATAGAACTCAAATCTTTCAAAGATCATTTGTTCAAGTTCAAGCATATATGAACCCATTCGATTTGAATTTTGTTCTAATGCTTCAAACATTTTAATAATATCTTCTGGTTCAATGCCAAAATAATCAAAATAATTTAATTGATCATCAAAATCATAGAAATCACCACGTCCAGAAAGTTTTTGGAAAAAACGTTCTACTGCCACATCAAACACCTCACTTAGTACATAGATTATACCTTATTTTTGCCTATTTTTAAAGACCTAGTATTGCTACAAAATTGCATAGAATAAATAAAAAACTATATTTACATATAGTTTTTTTGCATTAAAATTTTAAAATTTACATATTACTTAGAACTCAAAAATCCACCTTTTGGGAATAATAAATATAATAATCCTGGAATAATAAAGAAAATTAATAATAATACTAAAGTTGCTATTTTATGTCCTGGATGTAATAATCAATAAATTATTCCTGGAATAATTCCCAACAATAATAAGATCAAAGTCAGTACTCATCATCTTTGCATATTTTTTGGCTCCTTTCATGCTTGTTGAAAGCTATTTTTTATTGTAATAAATAATCAAAGTAATAGCAATTTTTTCAAAGAATTTCTAAGTTTTTATCAAATGAACAATTACTTTTTTCAAAAATTAGTACTAAAATAAAAATAATAACAATTATTAACTAAGTAAATATTTTAAACGAGGTATCATTGCTATGATAATTACTAATAAAAATATTAGTTTTCAAACTATTTGTAGAGTGATATAATTGGAGATAAAAATAGATGATAGATTTATTTGCAAATATTTTTATGGGCCTTTGAATAAGTGCTGAAAAAAAGAGTGAAATTATTAATTTCAAAATTGATAAACTATCTAAAAAACCAACTGTTAAAAATCTTAAAAAAATTGATTTTTTTAGATGTAAGTATTAACAATTTAAATTTCTATAAATTTCTATATAACTATAATAAGTGTTTAAAAACAACTTTACTTTTAGAATGATCATCTAAACTATTTAAAATTTTTTATTTTAATTTTCAATATTTAAAAACCCAATTAGAATGGGCTTCAAATAAATGCAAAAATATGCAAAATTTAATAAAAAGTTGCAATATACAATTTTATTTGTTATATTCAATAATGTCCTTTCGGACCACACTTACGGCCAGTTATTGGTTATTACATCACTTTCAAATCAGTAGCTGAAATAACATCCTTTCTTTCGACTTGACTTGTATCGCTGTCGTAGGTGTTGAGTTGGTATAAGTCTTATTCATTACTCATTCATATCTTTTTAATTATTAGCAAATCAACAATTTAAGATGCATGAAATATTGCATTAAAATAATGAAAAAAATACTGCCCTGCAGTATTTTTTTATCGTTTTTAAACCTTTTTATATAATGGTCTATTTAAAATAGAGTGTACTATTAGCATAATAAATGGAAAGATTACTCCAAAAATTAGCATAATAAAATTTGAGTTATCTATAAAAGTATATGGTTTTGCAGGATCTAAATAATTATTTTCATCTCTTGGGTCAACTAAAAGGTTTTTTTCAAAAAACATTTTAATTGTAATATATGCATAAATTAATAGTCCAATAGCAATGACAGTAAATAATTTGACAAATACATCAACTGTTTTTGCCAATTTAACTTTCTTTCAGATTAATAAATTTAAAAGTGACAAAACAGTATTAATTGAAAATAAAATTCCAGCAATTAAAATAAAATAGCCCATCAATGCATATCAAACAATAGCTGTATTAATTACAATATCTGTTTGGGCTTCATTTATGTATGAAGTTGAAGCAACTGCATAAAATAAGAAATCAAAAAAACCTATATTAATTGTGTCAAGTTGGTCAGAAAGTAAAAAGACTTCATTTTCTTTATTAAAAATTCATGAAAAATAGTCTTGATCACTTTTTATACCAATTATATTAACAGTCAATGTATCACTTGATGCAGTAAAACCAATTAAATAAATGAATAATAGTAAAAATGTAATAACAAAAGCATTTACAATCAGTAAAGCAATCTTTGCTGGTAATCTGAATTTCATAGGCATTTACCCCTCTTATAGATATTATTTTACATTATTTAGATTAAAAAAGACCACTTTTTCAAGTGGCCTTAAGATTTATGATAAGTGGTCTTATCAAATAAAATGGATAAATGTGTTTTTAATGATGTAAATATAGAATCTTAGTGGGTTTGTCCTATATTCAAAATTTTAATGCTATTGTTAATAGAATTCTCTATTAACACTTATATATTACTAATATTTGTTGTAATATGCAACATATTTTTTAAATTATTTATTTATTTTTATCAGATATTTATTTATTCTAACTTATTATACACCCATAAGTTTTAATTAATAAAAAATAAAAAAACCTATCTCTAGGTTTTTAAGCTAAATGGTCTGGATTACTATAGTTATTTCTTACGTGACGATCCCAGTATGCTTTGAATGCATTAACTGTGTTTAAATCACTTCCCAGATTTAGATATAAATAGATTTGTGAGACATCAGAATTATAATTACTTGATTTTCATCATTGATCATGGGCTAAAGTATCTAATATTTCTCCATAAGTTGAGACATTTCCCCTCATAATTCTTAATTCTGGAGAATAAGAGTTTTGTTGAGAAATTAATCCATTTAGATAAATATTTTGTCTTAAAGTTGAAGAACCTCCATCTTTAATTGAGTCTGTAATATGGAATGGTTGATAATCTTTTGATAATAATTCATAGAAAGCAATGTCATCATCTTTTTGCTCTCAGTCTGTCACTTTTGGCAAGATATTTCAATTATCATAAACACCATCAATTAAATATTTAGTAGAAATATCATAATTTCCAATATTATTTTGCTTAATTTTTCCTGAATTAGTTGGTTCTGGATTAAATAGATCTATTAATTGTTTTTTTGAACTTTGTAAAATATAATTAATTAACTCTGCAATTCTTCAATCATCATGTGAATTACCAGGTCTATAAAATCCTGCATTTTCATATCATATATCGCTGTCAATATCATCAATGTTTTTTATCTCATCTAAATCAAATGGTTCAACTGTTAAAGTATTTGTTCCATTTGGAGTTTCAAATACTAAATTATTATCTACTAATGTTTGATTATGTGTTAAATTATATTCTTGTAATAAAGTTTCAAATCGAGGTTTAAAGAAAACATTTTTAAATCCCTTATCACTTATAAATTCTTCATCACCATTCAATGGATTTTTAGCTCCATCAGGATCATATGATAATTTTGAAGCTTCTTCTTCAGGCATTATTTGATTATAATAATTAACTACTAATTGTGAAGTTCCATTAAATCCAAAATTGCGATATGCATCAACATTATTTAAGTTAATTAAAGAACTTTCACCATTTCCCCCCCCATTAATTGAAGGTACACGTTTATAAACATTCATTCTTAAACTACCAACAGCAAATGACATTTCTCCAGTATTAATTGCTTTATCATTGTGACTTCATCTAATGACTTTTAATAATTTTTCATAGACTTCATCAATTTGTGCTCTTGTTAGACCTAAACCAAGTTCTTCTAAATCAATACTGCGATATTGGCTAAATGTACTTTCAATTTCTTTTAATTCAGCATTTTCTGTATCATTTAAATAACCTGCATTTAAAATTTGCTTAATTTTTGACATAATTTGACTTCAATATGAAGGCATAATACTATTTGCATAAATTAAATCTTCTTCTGTAAATCCACGTTCAGGATTTTTTCGATCTAATAATCCTGTAAATAAAGCGGCAAAGATTCTATTTTTTAATTTAACATCAATATGGGCAATATTCATACCTTCTGATAAATAAATTGGTTCTTCTAATAATAAATCGTTTAAAGCAGATTCAATAATATCTTTATCTTGAATTAAAATATCATTTTCAATATCTGAATCAAGTAATAAATTATTGACAAAATCAGTTGCAGAAGGAGTATATGAAAAAATTGATCCTGGAATTGAAGTATCATTTGGATCATAAATACCATCTAAGTCAATTAAACTACTACTGTTAACAAAACCTTGATAGACATATCCTCTACCCTTTGTTTGTTCATGTGTTGATTGTTCAACTGGAGTTAAGGCACTAACTGTCATTGTTGGATCAGTTCTGTGAACTGCTTCGGGAACTGAATTTTCTAAAACTACATTTCCATCTAAATCAACATCAATTTTTTTATTAATATTAACTCTTGCATATTTTGGATTTCCTCTACCATTTCACCCAATCAAATCTTCATTTAAAAATGTCACAGAAAGAGATCATTCATTTTCATTTTTTAATCATCCACTTGCATTTTTTCCCATTGCTTGTTGTGCTTTTTCTGTATCTTCACTAAATAATTGTGCAAACCCTCATCTTTGAGATTGTCATTGTAATTTAGAGTTAATTCATCCATATCCAGGAACTTTTGCAGAAATTTGACTTAATAATTGGTTAGCCATAATATATGCTTTTACACTAGCTGTCATAACAGCTCTTGCAGATGAAGAACCTTCAGTATTTATTCCCAATAATTTCAACAAACTTTCAACTTGGTCTTTTGAAATATTTCCCCCTAATTTAACAGCTGAATCCTTTAATTTTTGAGTATTTAATGTTGTAATTGCCAGCATTTTTTCTTGATCTGTATAATCAACAGACATTCCAGCTCCACCTCGACAACTTACAACAACTGATGTTGAACTTGCAACTAACGATGAAATCATTAATAAATTTAAAAGTTTTTTCATGCCCAACACCCCTTATTTTTATTATTATATCAAAAAAAGAAACACTAAAATTGTGTTTCTTTGTTCCTAAAAGATAATTAGTTATTCATCTTTTCTTGAAGACTTTTGCTCAATTCTTTCAATTTTGGCAGCTCTTCTTCTTTCTTTTCAATCATTAATTTTTTGACCCAAGTAGTTAAAATATCTTTTAATTTGACGTCCAATTCAAGCAAGAACCATACCAATAGTTCACATAATAATAATTAAAGCAAAGACACATCCAACTCCATAATATAAAAAAGCAGATATACCCCCAATTCGTGAAGCCAAATTATTGGTAAATGTTCCTGGAATTGCAGCTCATGTATGTTGAGGCAAAATTCCTCCTCCACCCAGGTAGCTTAAAATCCCTGGAATTAGTAAAAAAACGACAGCAATTCCAGAAAAATGAATAAATTTAGATCATTTTAAATATTTTTCTTTGGGAATTTCAATAAATTTATCACTTAATCTTTCTTGGATAAATCAATTAGCAAAGGTAAAGTATAAAACTGGAATTATAGGAATTATAGGAATAAATCCTATAATTGTTGCTGCAAAAATAAAACCTTGAGCTGAATTTGGTTCACTTCTTGATTGGCCTAATAATGAATGAAGACCATTAATTCAATAATAAAACCCAGAGTTTTGATGAGGAACAAATAATGTCATTAGTAGCATTAACATTTGAAAAAGAAATAATGCAATTATAATGAAACACATTCAAAAAATCTTGTATAAACGTCTGTATGGCTTTAATTTAATTAAAAAGACACTAAATTTTTTCATTTTTCCCCCTATTTAAATAACATTATTATTTTAATGTATTTTAAGTCTATAAATTAACTAAATTTGTATAAATAATCTTTTTTGACTATACAATTAAAAGTGATAAAGGACTGATTATATGAATGTATTTAGAGTTACACCAAGAGGTTTTTGCTTAGGTGTTGTAAAATCAATTAAAATGGCAAAAGAAGCTTTAAAACAATATCCTGATAAAAATATTTATATGATTGGTCTACTTGTACACAACAAAATTGTTGTTAAAGAATTAGAAGAACAAGGGATTAAAGTAATTGATGATTGAAAAAAATCGCGCTTAGAAATCATTAAAACAATTCCTAAAGATAGTGTTGTTGTTTTTTCAGCTCATGGAACTAATATGGAAGTTGTTAAAGCAGCAGCAGAACTTGGATTAATTTGTGTTGATACAAAATGTGAATGAGTTTTAGAAACTGAGGTCTTAATCAAAAAATATTTACAAGATGACTATCAAGTAATTTTTATAGGAAAACATCATCACCCTGAAACAATTGCTTTAACAAGTATTGATCAAAATAATGTACATCTTGTTACTAATATTGAAGAGGTTGAATTATTAAATCTTGATAGTGATAAAATCTTTATTACAAATCAAACTACTCTTTCAATTTTAGATACACAAGTAATTTACAATGCGATCAAACAAAAATATCCCCAAAGTTTATATAAAAATGATATTTGTGAAGCCACATTAGTTAGACAACAAGCAGTATTAGATTTAGATCCCAATAAAATAGATTTATTATATGTTGTTGGTGATGAAAGAAGTAATAATACTTTGAAATTAGTTGAATTAAGTGAACAAAAAGGCATTAAAACTTTAAGAATTGATTCTAAAGAGGACATTGATTTAGAAGACTTAAAAAATATTGAAACAGTTGCAGTTACAGCTGGGGCTTCTACTTCAAGTATTGTGCAAAATAATGTGATCAGATATTTAGAAGCTCTTGAAATAGAAAAATAAAAAATACCTTTTAAAAGGTATTTTTTTAAACATATCTAAATGTATTTCTAATATCAAAAGCATAAACATTTACTTCATCATTAAATGTTTTGTAAATTTTATTTTTAATATCATCAATAAAGTGGTTTTCCATGTAATGACCTAAAATGAACATATCAATATTATTTTGGTCTGCATATAATCACTCATTTCATTTAGCATCCCCAGTAATAAATACACAATCTGTCAATTGCATATTTAGCATTGTATCTGCTCCTGAACCTGGTGTTAAATAAAATTTTGAAACAAATTTTTCTAAATCTGAATTTTTAGTTAAAAGTGTGTTTTTTCTTCCAAAAATAAATTTTAGCTTTTCAATTAATTCATTAAGAGTAACTTCTCTTAATAGTTTAATTTTAAATCCTTCATTTAATTCACCAAATTTTTCATGTGATTTAATATTTAATTGACTCTCTAACAATTCAATTAAATTTTGTGATTCACTACTATCATAATTTGTATGAATTGAAAAAATCTGAATTTCATGCTCAAGACATAAATCATAAATTCTTTTCTTAGCAGGATTTAACATTTCTTCTTCTAAAGTTTTAAAAATAAATGGATGACGTGAAATGATAAAATTTGATTTTAATTCAATTGCTTTTTGCACAACTTCAGTTGTAACGTCTAAGCACACAACAATATTTTCAATTTCATCTTGACTTGCAAGATTATAAACTTCTTCTAATTGTAAACCCACTGTATCTCATTCTGCTGCTTTAGATTGCGGAAAAAGATCGTTTAAATAATTCATTAAATTATTTGCTTTAATTTTTGACATTTATCTAGTCTCCTTTTTAAGCATTTTAGAAATTAATTTCTGTTTTTGCTTAAGTAGTTTAACTTTCTTTTCTTTTTTAGGAATTTGTTTAATCAATTCCATAATTTTTTGTTCTTCACTCATTCATTTTTGAACAAATAATTGATTTGTAGTGTCTTTTTTAAGAATTGGACCAAACAATAAATCTTGTTTTGATTTAATTTTTTGGCCTGCAAATTTATTTATTTTAATGATTTCATAAATAATTTCATTATCAATAATAATGCTTTCAGATTCAATGAAATATTTTTTTTGTTTTGCCCATTGTCTAATTGGTTCAACTCCAGTATTTGAAGAAATAATATAACAATCAATATTGTTATTATCCATCTTTAAAATATCTAGAATTGTAGTTGAACCCATTCCTGCAATAATACAAGAATTAATTTTAATATCTTGTTCTTTTGTTCATTCGATTCCATTTGCCAAAATTGTTTCAACTTTATCTTTAACCCCAAAACTTAAAATATTATTTTTAGCTGTTTGTAAGGGTTTTTCATTAATATCTGTTGCATAAATTTTAACTGCTTTTGAATCTTTTGCCAAATATATAGACAGATAAGCATGATCGGTTCCAATATCTGCTACAACTTCACCATATGATACCATACTTGCAATTGCAAATAGTCTTGGTGTTAAAAAACTCATTAAAAGATTAACCTTTAAAGAAATCTCTTAAAACTTTAGCTTTTGGATTTGAAGCTGACGGTTTGAATTTACGAATTGTTTTTGCTTCAATTTGTCTAATTCTTTCACGTGTAACTTTTAATTCTTTTCCAACTTCTTCTAAAGTTTTTGGTGAGTCATATTTTGATAAATGCAATTGAATCATTGGATTTGCATATCTTTGAATTTTTTCAATTGATGTATCATAATGAATATCTAATTTTGAAATAGTATCTCTTAATTCTTGATAAGTATCATCTTCGCAATCTTCTGCAAGACGAACTAAAGTTCTTAATTTTGTAGGTAAAATTCCAAAACGCATTCTAATAACTTTTTCTTCTCTTGGTTGTAAGATTTCTGCAAAAACATCATCAATTACTTCTCTTAATGCTTCTTTTTCTGCATATTCATCTGGAGATGAAATATCTTTATCCTCAACAAAGTCTCCAAAGTGAGTGTCATCTTCATCTCCAAATGGTTTTTCTAAACTAACTGGTTCAATTGATAATTTTTTGATTTCAATAACTTTTTGAGGTGTAATTCCTTTACCAAATTTTTTGGCCACTTCTTTTGAAGTAGGTTCTCTTCCTAATTCTTGAGTTAATTGTCTTTCAATTCTTGCCAATTTGTTAATAGTTTCAACCATATGAACTGGAATACGAATTGTTCTTGCTTGATCTGCAATCGCTCTTGTAATTGCTTGACGAATTCATCATGTTGCATATGTTGAGAATTTAAACCCTTTAGTATAGTCAAATTTATCAACAGCTTTCATTAAACCAATATTTCCCTCTTCGATTAAATCTGCAAAATCTAATCCACGATTTAAATGTTTTCTTGCAACAGAAATTACAAGTTTTAAGTTAGAAGTAATTAATTTATCTCTTCCTTCTTTTGCAATGTCAGGATCTGAATCTTCTAACATTTTTGCATATTCAACTTCTTCATCTTTTGTTAAGATTTTTGATGAACCAATTTGATTAAAGTAAGATTTAATAATGTCTTGGATCTTAGTTTCATTACTAATTCCCCCAACTCTGTATTTAACAGGTCCATTATTTTCATTTGCTTTCTTTAAATCTTTTTGTGCTTTTTTTCTCTTAGCAAATCCTTCTGCTAATTCACTTGCAGATTCACCATCTTCTTCATCATCTGATTCTTCTTCATCGTCATCTGCTGCTAAACTTTCTAAGTCTTCTTCATCTAATAATTCATCTGTAAAAGTAACATTTTTATTTGCTAACTCTTGAAATAGTTCTCCTATTTCATCATCTTCAACATCTCTAAACTTTTTAAAAATAACTTCTTGAATTTCTTCTTGTGAAATTTCATTGTCATTCTTTTCTAAATAGTTAAAAAGATATTCCTTAAATTCTTCCATTGTTTCAAATTTTTTAATATTAATTGCCATGTTTAATTCCTCCACTTGTCTTCCAATTTTTTAATTGACTTCATTAATTCTTCAATTCGAATTAAATAAGTCATTTTTAATTGATGATCAATTGTTTCTTTCATTTTTAATTGATATTCTTCAACTTCTGTTCATAGACTATATATTTCAATTGTTCTAAACATATCTTCAATACGTTCAGCTGCTTTATTTTCTGCTTTTGCTAAAAATAAAATATTGTTTAATTGAAAAATGAGTTCATATAACTTCTTGTCGATTTTTGCTAATTCACTGGCAATGAGTTCAAAATCATTACCACTGTATGAATTTTGTTTATACTTTTCAATAATAAATTTTGCAATAATACGAATATTTTTATTGAAAAATTTATTAATATTATTTTCAATCAATTCAAGATACTCATCACTTTTTAAGAGTTCTAAAATGATTGATGCTTCTGATAAATTCTTTGAAAATTTTGATTTATTAATTGCATTAAAAATATTTTGTGTTTTCAAATCATTATTTACAGTTGGTTTATTTTCTGGTGTACTAACATGATTTTCCACAGGTTCATAATAGCCATCCATATGAAAACCATCATCAACATAATCTGCATCATTTGGAATATACATTTGTTCAACAAAGTCATCCATTGGTTGATGCGCTTCTACTGGTTGATTTAAAGATATTCCTTTATTTTTGACCATAGTCATAATAGTTTCACGATCGATATTTGTAATTTGACTTAATTTGTTAATTGAAATGTCACGCATAATTTGACTTTGCTCATGATTTATTAAATCCACAATTTTATTTACAAATTCTTGAATATTTAGTGAATCATTGAGATTTAAGTCTTTTTTAAAGAACTCAATTGCAAAGTCAATTGGATGTAATGCATTTTCAATCATTTGAGTAATTAAGTTTTTTTCACCAGCCACCACAAGTTCATCGGGATCTTTATTGGTTTGGTTATAAATAATAGTAACATTAATTTTTTTATCCATTAAAAACATTGCTGTTTTTAATGCAGCATTTACTCCTGCTTTATCTCCATCAAGAAATAATTTAAAGTTTTTAGTAACTTTTGACAACAGCTTAACATGAAAATCTGTAAAGCTTGTTCCCATAATTGCAATTGCATTATTAATATTAATTCTTTGCAAACTAATAACATCCATGAAACCTTCAAGAATTAAAACTTCATTTTTAATCCTAATATCTTTTTTAGCATTATAGAAATTATAGGCCAGTTGTGATTTTTTAAAGATTAAGTTTTCAATACTATTTTTATATTTTGGTTCATCTCCTTCAAGAAAAGCTCTTCCAGAGAACCCAATTACATTATTTTCTTCATCACATATTGGAAATATAATACGTTTTTCAAAAAAACACTTATTTGAAACACCTTTTGAATAAATCAAACCAGATGCTGCAATTATTTTTTTATCATATCCCATTTTAATCAAATAATCATATAAACTAACTTCACTAGGACAATATCCAATGTCAAACTTTGACAGTTCATTTTTAACAATTTTTCTTGTATTTAAATAACTTCTTGCTCGTTTTGCATAATTGGAAATCATCATTCCAGTAAAGAAGTTTACAGCTTCTTTATTAATATTGAATAATTTAGCTTCTTCTGATGTAAATTTTGGTTTATCATCAAATTCTTTTAATCCATCAATTTTAATTTTGTATTCTTTTGCAATTAAACTAACTGCTTTAAAGAATGTTACATTGTTAAATTCTTGAACAAATGTGATTACATTTCCCCCAGTTCCACAAACAAAACATTTAAAAATGCGTTTGTCGGGAGAAATATGCATTGATGGGTCTGAATCATCATGGAATGGACAAACAGAAAGATAGTTTCGCCCTTTTTTTTGAATATCAATATATTTTCCAATGACATCAACTATACTGACTTTATTTAATAATCCATCAATTTGTGATTGATTAATTGCCATCCCGATTCACCCCCCATCACTAAGATAATTTATTGCCTAAATAAGTTTTTAATTCAGCAATACTTACTCGTTCTTGTTCCATTGTGTCACGATTTCTAACAGTAACACAATGATCATTTTCAGTATCAAAATCTACAGTAATACAATATGGTGTACCAATTGCATCTTGACGACGATATCTTTTTCCAATGTTTCCTGTTTCATCAAATGTTGCATCAAAATCTTCAAGAATTTCTTCAAATATTTTAAATGCTTCATCTTTTTGTTGTTTTTGAAGTGGCATAACAGCAACAGTGTATGGTGCAAGAGTGTAAGGCAATTTCATTACAATTCTTTCACCATTTTCAAGTTGTTCTTCTTCATAACTTTGACAAAAGATGGCCAACATCATTCTTTCAACTCCAACACTTGGTTCAATTACATGAGCTAAGTATTTTTCATTAGTATTTGGATCTAAATAAGTTAAATCTTGACCACTAACTTTTTGATGTTGACTTAAGTCAAAGTCAGAACGATGAGCGATTCCCCATAATTCACCTGTTCCAAATGGAAATTTATATTCTATATCAACAGTTCTTTTAGCGTAATGTGCCAATTCGTCTTTTTCGTGTTCTCTTAAAACAAAATTATCTTTATCAAATTTAACAACATTTTCTAAGAAATAAACGACTTTATCTAATCAATATTGAAATCAATCTTTTTCATCTTGCGGAGCAAAGAAAAATTCTAACTCCATTTGCTCAAATTCTCTTGTTCTAAAAATAAAGTTACCTGGAGTAATTTCATTTCTAAATGATTTACCAATTTGGCCAATTCCAAATGGTAGTTTTTTTCTTAAAGTTCTTTGACTATTTTTATATTGAACAAAAATCCCTTGAGCAGTTTCAGGACGTAAATAAACAACTGAACCCTCGTCTTCAACAACACCTTGATGAGTTTTAAACATTAAAGCAAATTGTCTAATTTGAGTAAAGTCATTTTTTTGACATTTAGGACAAATAATAGCGTTTTCTTGAATAAATTTTTCAAGTTGCTCATTACTTCATCCCCCAACATTTAGATCTGTAAATTTTTCTTCAATTAATTTATCTGCTCTTCAACGTGACTTACAGCTTTTACAATCAATTAAAGGGTCATTAAAGTTTCCTAAATGTCCACTAGCTTCTCAAACCTTTGGATTTAATATAATTGATGAATCTAATCCAATGTTATATGGATTTCTTTTGACAAAGAAATCTCATCATAATTTTTTAAGTTTATTTTTAACTTCGGCTCCTAAAGGACCATAATCTCATGAGTTAGCTAAACCCCCGTAGATTTCTGAACCTTGAAATACAAAACCTTGGCTTTTTAAATGTGCAATTAGTTTTTCCATTTCTAATTTCATTTTTGTACTCCTAACAAATAAAAACAATTCTATTAAGTGGTCTACACCAATAATAGAATTGATACTAATGAATTTTCTCTTTATATGCTTGTAAAGTCAACCCATTATAAGTGTTATTTATATTTTAACATTTTATTATCATTTAACTTCATTAAAGCTGATTTTTTTAAATAATCGAGGTTAACAATAAAAACTCCTAAATCATTGTTTAAATAATCAATTAAAAAAATATGTAAAGCAATTAAATCATCAAAGTGATAATTAAATTCAAGCATTTTTAAAAACCCTAATTTACTTTGTATGTAAAAAATATCTACAAAACTTTCAGTTTGAATAGTTTCTTCTGGTCACAAACATCGTTTACAAATCAATGTTTTATCACTATATTCAAATCGTACCATTTTTTGATCATTTTTTTTGCATCTAGAACAACGATCAAGACGCATTTTATATTCACTATTTTGAACATAATAAAGTAAAAACATTACATAATTGATAAATGCTTGATGATTATTATTGATATTAATAATAACAGTTTTAAAAGCATTATAAATTAAGTTCTTTTTTTGACCGTATTCTAAAAGTTGAGACAAAACATTAACTAAAACAGACATATAAATATAGTTTTGATAATTTTTTGAAATTTGACCAAAATTATTGATTAAATTGCCTGTTTTTAATTTACTAAATTTAGTCTCACTTCTAGCTTTAAAAATTTCAAATTCACTTAAAGAAAGTGTTTGAACAGAATATTTATTTTTAGATGCTTCTTTATTAACTCCAGGAGCGTAAATATTCAAAAGTCCATATTGTTTTGAAAATACTTGCAATAATTTTGCACTTTCTTCAAAGTCTTCACTTCTAAAAATAATTCCTTCAATTTTTAAAGCTCCCATAATTTCACCTTTTAATAACTATCTTTATCGTATCCTAGTTGTTTGATTAATGAAGCTGATTGTCTTCATTTTTCTTTAGTTTTTACAAATAACTCTAAATAAAATTGTTTTGAAAAAATAGCTTCTAATTTTTTTCTAGTTTCAATTCCAATTTGTTTAATTTTAGTACCTTTATTTCCAATAATGATTCCTTTTTGACTAGATCTTTCACAAACAATTGATGCAATAACACGAATTATATCTTTTTTTTCTTCAAATTTATCAATTAATATTGCAACACTATGAGGAACTTCTTGTTCTGTTTGTAATAAAATTTCTTCACGAATCACTTCACGAATTAAAAAACGTTCAGGTTGGTCTGTATATTGTTCATCTGGATAAAATTTAAACCCAGTTTCAGGTAATTGTTCTTTAATTTTTTCTAATAAAACATCTAAATTTAAGTTATGTGTTGATGAAATTGAAATAACATCTAAAAAATCATGTTCAAGTTGTTTTCATTCTCTGATTTTTTGATCTAATATTTCTGGTTTAACTGCATCACATTTTGTAATAATTAAAAATACAGGAACATCTCTTTCTTTTAATGAATTTAAAATGAAGCGATCATTGTCACCAATATATTCATCACTTGGAGCTAAAAATAAAATTACATCAACTCCTTTAGTTGCTTGTAAAGCAACTTTATTCATGTAGCGATCTAATTCATTTTGAGCTTTGTGAACTCCTGGAGTATCAACAAAAACATATTGACAATCTGGTTTTGTCAAAATTCCATTAATACGGTTTCTTGTAGTTTGGGCTTTGTTTGTCACTATTGCCACTTTTTTTTCTAATAAGGTATTTAATAAAGTTGATTTACCAACATTTGGTCTTCCAATTATGCCAATAAATCCAGATTTAATATTTTCCAATGTCATTTTCTCCCATTATATCGATGTCTCTGCATCTTTTTTGTTTTCATCTCTTTGTTCTAAATATTGTTCAAACTCGTCTTGACTTTCAAACATATTTAAGACAACAGCTTTAATTTCTTCTTTATCTTTTAAGGTTCACGTGTAGCGAATTGAGGCTTTTAAACTGATTGCTCATGGAATCAATAAAACCAAATAAGCATACATATAGAAGTTTGGCCAATATCATGCTTGATTTTGTACTAATACTAAACCATAAACTGTTAGGCCAAATAAAAAGGCATGATTAATTCAATAGAAAAAGAGACTGTATTTGTTGTAAGGCACAATATATGCACCTAAAAAAACAATATAGCCAAATATTAAAATTAAATATTTCATTACAGTAAATTCTGTATTAATAAAAACATCTAAAAGTTCAAAAACACTAGCTGTGATAATTGCAAATCATCCCGCAACAATCATTCCAGTTCTTGCTCTTGTTTCTCCTGGAGTAACTCAAGTTTTAAAAACAAACGCGTTTTCTTTATCTTCAGTTTTGCGATATCTATCAATACGAATTCATTCTCTATTTCAATTATTTACATTTTTAAAAATTGTAATTAAAGGTTTAAATGATCGATACGCAATAAAAATTGCCAAAATTCACAATCATTGTGTTCTTAGCATTTCAAAGAAATAACTTCAATCTTTAAATTTGTGCAAAATTCCAACTCAATCAAGAATAAAAATTAAACTTGCATATAATAGTGCTTCAGAAATAAATAAGAAATTAAAGAAAATCGTATAAATTGTGATTCCTTTACCCATTGTCATATTCAACATAACAATTAAAATTGTTGAAAGTAAAAAAACATGATAAATTTGAATTGCTAAAAAAACATTTAAAATAGTTATTTGATCTGATAGTAAGTAGTATTCATCTGGATTAATAATTGCGTTAGGATTATTTCTTTCAATTCCAACCATAATTCTTGCGTATAAATAAAAGGCAATTCATACTACTTGAAAAGGTATTAAATAAGTGGCAAAACAAAGTGAACGTACTCTTGTTAAAAAGTCTCCTTCTGAAACCATATTAACATGTTGAGATTTTAAAAATCTCTTAGTATACATATCTCCCATTTTTCCGTTAACAAGTTTATCTGTTAAACTGGGTCTTTTTCTTGCCATATTTTTCACCTCTTATCTAATAAAAATATTTATAAATATAAATAGAAATCCAATTCCAAACATTGAAATTGAACATCAAAAGATTATTTTATAATCTTTTCAAACTTTTTCTTTTTTTGCTAAATTGATTTGTCTAATTTCATCATTGACAACACCTTTAATTTTAAAGTATTCCATAAATTTATTTAAAGCAGTAAACAATGATGCAAAAATAAATAAAGTTCAAATTGAAACAATTCCTGAAGTTGATGTCATAGTTTGCATGTCAAATAATCAATGGAATATATCTAAATAGCTTCCCCCACCAATTACTAAAATAATTCCAATCCAAATTCATGTATGAATTCATGATTTTTTACGAATTGTATTATGAATAAATTTCTTTGCATATAATTCATTAAAATATCACAATAAATCACGTGAATTATATTCCATGGCTCCTTTAAAAATTGTTCTTGCATAGTGAACATCTCGATAAAGTCTTTTACGATCAACTCCAGTTAATTTTGACAATTTTAAATCATACTTTAATTTTTCAAATAGCTTGTCACCATCAACTCTAGTATGTAATCTTTGGTCTAAAACTTTTCTTTGAATTCTTGTAAAAAATAGTGGTGAAAAAATGATAATTAGCAAACCAACAGCAGATAATACATCACTAACAATTGTATTTATTTGAATTCACATACTTTTCACCTCTTAATCTTTTTGATTATATAAAAATATCACACAAAAATATAGATAATAAAAAAAGAACATCCACTAATAAAAATTGTAACAACAAAATTAATCGTTATTAACATCTTTTATAACGTGATATTCTTTTCTTTTATTATTAAGTTAATTCAGGATATGTTGCTCAAAAACTTTTAGAATCTTCAATTAAATATTCCTTTAATTTTTTATAAGAATCTAATGTCTGTCAATTACTTTTTAGTTCTTTGGCGCAATCTTGAATTGTATTCATTCTTAATTCAATAATTTTAGTCATTTTCTCAATTAAAGATAAAAACGGTCCAAAATTTTTAAAAACCATAATTGCAATTATAAAATAACCTAAAAAATATGTTGTCATATCTCCTAATGTATTTTCAATTGTATGTTCAAGTGAAAAACTAAGTGTTAAATCAACAACTTCCTCTAAATCCTCAACATTACGTAATTTAGAATTTAAATATTCCAATTGTTCTAATAGAGGTGTTCCACTATTTGGATCAAATAAATAATTATAACTACCAGTTTCATCAAGAATATTATAAATTTTTGCATATTCTTGAGGTTTAATATCCATAATAGTTCCATTTTGCTCATTTGTTTTTAAATATAAAATATAATATTTAATTTCTTCTCATGCTTTACACATTGAAATTATTCTTTTATTAAGTTTACAATCTTTTTGATTATATTGTTCAGTTTCTAAAGCTGTTAAAACTTCTTTTTCATCCAAAAAAATATTTTCTAATTGTAAAATACTTGATATAAATTTACTCCCATATACAGTTCAAAAATTTTTATTTTCATATAACATAACACGCCACCCATTTTCTAAGATTTATATTTCCATATAATCAAAACTTTTTTCAGTTTTACTGATTCATCGCTTTAAATATTCTTTAAAAAGATTTTGTTGACTTCATTCATTAACTTTCAAGTTTGCAATTATTTCAAGCAATTTCACATGTAATTCATAAGTTTCCCCACTATCTTGAATAATTTGTGAAAGAGTTATTGGAGTAATTCCTTTAAACATCAATATTCCTTGTACTATCATAAAAGCAAAAATTTCACTAAAATAACCAAAATATTGATTAAGTGATACATCCAAATAAAAAATTAGCAAATATTCTAAAATTGATTCTTTACTATCATTAGTTAGCACATAATTTCTAGTACTTTGAATCAATTCTAAAAATTTAATACTTTCAGGTGTTTTACCTGAAAAAGAACTCATATAAGTCAAATGAGGATCTAAATAAGAATAAACCTCAATAACTTTTCTTAATTTAAAATCAGAAATATTGCGATCTGATTGTTTATATTCAATCGCTTCATAGACAACTTGTTTAATATAAATTCAAGCTCTTGCCATATTGATTATATCTTCTTCAAAATAATCATATATTTCTTCTGTTTCAAATTCACCTTCTAAAAAACTTTCATATAGCTCTTGTGACGACACATTCATTCCCAAAGATTTCGAATATGTTTGAATTATTCGCGATCCTGTTTCATATCAAAGACTACTATCATCAATTACTGAATTTTGCTTTTCCATGAAATTCCCCATTCATCTAAATTTTACTTATTTGTTAAATTATTGTTTGTAAATCCATTTGGTAAGAAATACCCCACTGTATACTCACCAATAAACTCATGCTTATTAAAAATAAGCATTTTTTGTTCTGGATATAATAATTCAATTAATGTTTGTCTGCATGTACCACATGGAGAACCAAATCCCTCTGAATCTGTATACAAAGCAACAACATCAACATCATCTTTGTTATATCCTTGAGTAATCATTTGTGGTAAAGCAGCACGCTCCGCACAAATACCAGGATTATAGGCTGCATTTTCGACATTTACGCCCTTAATTTGTTTACCATTTTTTAAATAAATAATACATGAGACATTAAAATTTGAATATGGTGTGTATGCGTTTTCTTTTAAAATTTTTAATTCTTCATAAATTTTATTTAAATCCATAATAATTCTCCTCTAATTCCCCAATAATTGTTGAATTTTGTCTATAAAATTATCTAAATAAATAAGAAATCCTACAGCAACAGAAATAATAGCATTTAAAATACTTGCAGCTGCACAAATATCTTTAATTTTTTTAGCTTGAATATTATATTCAAAACTCAATAAATCAACGAAATTTTCAATTGAAGTATTTACAAATTCAAAACCAATTAAAATTCCAATTGTTAACATAACAATAGATCATTCAATTAAACTAATGTTTAATCAAATACCCATCCCAATACAAAAAACAATAGCAACTAAATAAACAATTAAAGTTGATTCTTCTTTGAAAGCAGTTACAATTCCACTTGCAGCATTTCCAAATTTATTTTTAACTCTAGTACCAACTTTAGTTTTTTTGTTTCTCTTTTCTGCCATAAACTTGTCTCCTAATTCTATTATACTATTTTATAAACAACATTTTGCTTATTTAATATATTATCTGTTAAACCAAACATAATTTGGGCATCATTTTCATTAGTTTCATGATCATATCCTAAAATATGCAATAAACCATGGACAAATAATCAACACATTTCTTCATATATTGTGTGTTGATATAACTTTGCTTTTTTTAAAGCTTCATCATAGGTAATAAAGATATCTCCAATTTCTTTAAAATCTAATTGTGCATAAATTCCTAATGGATCATCAATTGGAAATGAAAGAACATCTCCAACATAATCTTTATTACGATATTGCTTATTAATAGCAATTGATTCTTCAGGGTCAATAAAAGTAATTGACATACTTAAATTTTGTTCAATATTTAAAACTTCTTTTGTATGATTTAATAACTCACTAAAAGTTTTTTCATATTGCTTTAAGTTTTCATTGCTATCATTGTAAAAAAAATTTAATTCATCCATAATTTCACCAGTAATATTATACAACTAATATAAACTATTTAATAAATAGTTTAACAGTGATATTGATTGACCATAAACAATAACTTGAGGATTTGGATAAACAATATCATTAATGTTTATTATTTTGATTTCAATTAATCCATTTGTATAAGTTAGAATTTGATTGGTTAAATTCACAAACCCACTTTTATATTCAAGTTTTAAAGACAAAATTTGATCAATTGCAATATTTTTATCAGTAATTAGATAAACAACATAATTAATTTCACCAATTTCTGAAATTTTTTTATCAATAAAAATTGAACAATTATAGACAACTTGTTTTTTATAGGAAATTAGTATTATTAATACAATAAAAATTACAAAAAAACCAATTACTAAATATCTATAACATTTTTTCATTTTTATAATTCAATCCTTTCTTGAAAATATTGTTGATAGCCCAAGTTGTGATCAACAAGGATGATTAAAGAATTTACTTTATAACTAATAAACATTTGCATTAAAATATGTGCTGTATTTCAATCAACATTGCTTAAAGGTTCATCTAAAAAATAAGTATCTTTATTTGTAAAAAATAGTGCTATAAAATTAATAATTTGGCGCTGTCCTTTACTTAAATTTATACCGTTATCCATAATTTGTTTTTCTAATGCAATATTATGATTTGTCAAAATTTCTAAAAATTTAAATTGATTAAATAAATCTAAATCAATATCATTTTGAAACATTTGAATATTTTGTCATACTGTTCCATTAAATAAAAAATCATATTGGCCTAAATATTGAATTTTCTTTAAATAATCTTTGTTATTGATCTCTTTTAAATCAGATTCATTAATAAAAATTTGACCTTCATATTTACAAGTCAAGCCACTCATTAACTTTAATAATGTAGTTTTGCCCACTCCACTTTTGCCTGTTATGAAAGTATTCTTTTGTAAATTTAATTCTAAATTATTTAAAATAACTTTATCATTTTGATAAACAAATAATTTTTTGATTCTAACTGATTTAATAGTTTGTTTAAAATCTTGCTTAAATTGTTCTTGATTATTTTTAAATATAAATTTAATTTGTTTAAATGAAATATATATCTCATGTCGATTTAAAATAAAAGTTAAAATAGAAGTTGTAAAATTAGAAATATAATTTGAAATAGAAATATAAAATAATAATTGACCAAATTCTAGTTGTTTATTAAAAATTAAAGTTGCAGATGTATAAAAAATAATTACATAAAAAAGGCGACTTAAGATTTTTAGTAAAACATCAGCGTGTTCTTTAATCATCATCACTTGAATATCATTATTATTTAATTTATTAAATGATTGGAAAATATTTTTTTGAATATAGTGAGTTAAGTTTTTACTTTTAATTTCCTGGTGCCCTTCTAATAATTGACGAATATTACTAGTAAACTCTATAACATGATTTTCATTTTCAAATATTCTTTCTTTAATAAAATATTGAAATATATAAGAAACAAAAAATGAGATACAAGTTTCAATTAATAATAAAAATAATAAATGAAGAGCCATAAAACTAACTGTAATAATTGAAACAAAAAATAAAATAAATTTTGTAGGGATAGATAAAAAAATATCACAAACATAATTTGCTATTGTATTTAAATGTTTACTTTTATTCATTCACTCTTCTTTAGAAGTACTTAGAAATTTATCATTATCAATTTTTATTAATTGTTCAATATACATGTTAAATAATTTAGCCTTTAAATTTCGCGAAATTAAATTAATAACTCTATTAATAATAAAAGATAAAAATATTTGTAATAAAAAAATAATTAGATAACTTAAAAAAACATAATTAAGATTTTTTTGGTCATTAATTTGAATTGCAGAAGAATAACTTTTCAAAAATCCTGAAGAAATAATAATTGAAACATTGGCAAATATTGATAACATAAAAAATAAACTTATTAAATTTAAATTATCAAACATTAATTTAAAACTATTTAATGTTGAATTTTTTGTAAATACATGTTTTTTATTTTTTTTCGCTCATCCAAAATAACCTGTATAAATATTTTGAAATTCATTTAAAGTTATTCAACAAAGATCATTTTTATTTGGATCTGCAATTAACAATTTATTTTTAATTTTTTTATAAATCACTAAATAATGACTCATTTTAAATTCACTTTCAACATTAACAATTAAAGGAAAATTTAATTCTAAATGAATAAATTCACTAAATTCTGCCATGTATGATTTAAATTCAATTGAATATTTTTCCAATAAATTTTCAATATCATATATTGTCATTTCTCCATCATTAATGGCATTTTCAAATTTAATTTCTTCTAATAAAAAGTTTTTATTATGTAAAAAATTAATAACCATACAACTAACAGCTAAACCACAATCTTGTTTATTTTTTTGTTTTGTAAATTTGTATTCCATTTATCATCCCTCAATATAGTTATCGTTAAATAAAATAACATTTTGTACAAAAAGTTTAAAAAAGTGAAAGCCTAAGCTTTCACTTTTTTAATATATTCAAGCAAAACATCAACATAATTCATTGAATTTTTTAATTCAATCTTTTGTTCAATTTCTTTTGCTAATGCTCTAAATTCTTTAAATTCTGTTTCATATTTTTCTAATTTTAATCAAGTTTTATATTTATCTTCAATGTATTTTTCAAATTCTCCATTTGCCATTTTATAAATTATTGTTTTAAATGCCTGAGAATGATTTACCTTATTTTGGGCTAAATATTGATCTAAAACAAAATTTTCAATAATATCACCACTAATATGAGGACATTTATTTTGAATAATTATTTTTAATGAAATAATTATAATTTTAATATTGGCAATCGAAGAACGTGAACCCACTTTTTTTAATTTTAAATTAAATTCAGGTTCAGATTTAATATTTGTTTCTTCATCTAAAAATAATTTGCCTTTCAATTTAAACATTCTTCGAAAATTGCCTTTATGATCAAGAACAAATGGCATAAATGACATTGTAAAATGCTGCTCAATTGCAACTTCTATTGAAGATTTATCTTGATAACTTGAGACACTATAATTTTTAAAATATTCTTTAATTGTTTTTTCAAATCATTTAAAAATAAACATGTTATGTTCTACATCATCGGGTTTTGAAACTTTTTTTAATAAAATTCAAATATCAATATTTGTTGTAAAGTCACTATCTAAGTCGTGGGCAAATGAACCCCTAATTAAATATGGTTTGTTATTATCTCAATTTAAAAAAAATCTTGATTTTTCTTTTACAAATTTATCCAAAATACTAATTGTTTCATCAAATCTTTTGTTTCTTTTATTTTCATTGCTATTTATTAATTGTTTCAATGCTTTTAAATCTTGCATTTTTTCACCCCTATTTTCTTTCAACTCTCTAATTTAATTTTACTATAAATAAAAAAAGTTAATTAGAATTTGATAGCAAATCTAATAAAACTAATTTGCTCAAATTTTAAATTAACTTTTTTTGGTTTTCCTTTGATAAAAAATGAAAAGTTGAATTCTTGACTCTTATTGTCAAATGAATTTAAAGTTGCGTTAAATTCAGTAACTCCTTCAAAAGCAATTGTACTATTAATAAAAAAATATTGACCCACATTGTTGATTAACATTTCTTGAGTTTTAACTTGTCTTTCTGCACCAGCACTTGCAACTTCTAAAATATATGGTTCCTTAATTGCAGTGTCTTTATCTAATAGTTGTGAAATAGCTTCATTTGCACTAATTAATGCATCAAATTCAACATTGCGAATTGAAGTGTCTTTATTTTCAACTAATATTTGTAAAACATTTGATTCGTATTCAAAGTTTCAATTAAGTTCATACAAACTTAATTGATTTGTTTCAAGAATTGTTTGAATATCTTTTAAATAATTATTTTCAATAATTTGTTTTGACATATTTACCTCTTTTGTATTTTTATTTTATATGAAATAAAAATAAAAAATCAACTAAAGTTGATTTTAAAAGTCAAATGCTAATTGTTCATCATCTTTTAAATTGTCAATAATTTTTAACTTAGTAAAAATCTGAATTTGAGTTTGAGTAACTTGTGTTCTTTGCTTTAAATCATTGACACTTGTAATTTGGCGATCACTGCGAGCATTAACAATTGAATTGGCCACAGCTTCACCTAATGAATCAATAACATTGAATGGAGGATACAATACTTTTTTGCCCTCTTCTTCAATTACTCTAAAACGAACTGAATCTGAAATATTGAAATCAATATTTTTAATATTAATTCCTCTCTCAAACATTTCAATTAATACTTCATAAGTTGTAATTAATCCAATTTCTTTTGCAGATAATTTCATTTTATCATTTTGCATTTTTCTTAAATTTTCTAAAGCGCTTCTTACTCCACTAACTCCTTTAATAGTTGCTTCTAAATCAAAGAAGTCAGCTCTTGTTGAAAATCATGTTGCATAATATTCTTCTGGATAATATATTTTGTATCAAGCAACACGATATGCCATTAACACATAAGCAGTGGCATGTGCTTTGGGAAACATATATTTAATTTTTAAACAACTGTTGATATATCATTCTGGAACATTATGCTGTTTCATAATTTCAATTCAATCTTTATTTAATCCTTTTCCTTTTCTAACACTTTCCATAATATTAAAAGCAGTTGAAGGATCAATATCTTTTGTCATTAAATAAACCATAATATCATCACGACATCCAATAACTGAAGAAATATTGGCAATTCCATCTTGAATTAAAGTTTGAGCGTTACCAACATAAACATCAGTTCCATGACTTAATCCTGAGATTTGAACTAAGTCTGCAAAGGTTTGAGGTCGAGTTTCTTCCAACATTTTTCGCACAAATTGTGTTCCAAATTCAGGCAAGCCAATGGCTCCTGTTGTTTCACCATACAATTTATTTTCATCAATTTGTAAAGCACTTAGATTTGAAAATAATGAATAAACTGCTTTGTCATTTGTTGGAATTGAAATTGGATCAACTCCAGTTAAATCAAATAACATTCTTAAAGCTGTTGGGTCAACATGACCAAGAATATCCATTTTCAATAAGTTATCATGAATTGAGTGGAAATCAAAGTGAGTTGTTAATCATTCACTTGATGAATCATCTGCAGGAAAGTTTACTGGTGTAAAATCTTCAATATCAAATTCTTTTGGCAGAATAATAATTCCCCCTGGATGTTGTCCTGTTGTTCTTTTCACTCCAGTTGACAATTGGGCCAAACGTTCAATTTCAACTTTGCGAATACTTACATTTTGTTTTTCATAGTATCCCATGGCATAACCATAAGCTGTTTTATCAGCAACTGTTGAAATTGTTCCCGCTCTAAAAACATTGTGTTCTCCAAAAATTTCTTTTGTAAAGTTATGAGCAGTTGGTTGATATTCTCCTGAGAAGTTTAAATCAATATCGGGAACTTTATCTCCATCAAATCCTAAAAAAGTTTCAAATGGAATATCATGTCCATCTCCAATTAAGTTTTCTCCACATTGAGGACAATCTGCTTTTGGTAAATCATATCCACATTTAAATTCACTTGGTGTATTAAAGTCTGAATACTTACATTTTGCACAACGATAATGAGCACGTAATGGATTTACTTCAGTAATTTCTGAAGTTGTTGCTACAAATGATGAACCAACTGATCCACGACTTCCAACTAAATAACCATCATCATGACTTCTTTTTACAAGTAAATGACTAATTCAATAAACAACTGCAAATCCATGCTTAATAATTGATTTTAATTCTTTTTCAAGCCTTGCTTCAACAATTTCAGGTAAATTATCACCATACATTAATTTTGCATTTTTATAACATTCATCTGATAAAAGTTTATCAACATTTTCAATTTGAGGAGGATAAGAACCACTTCTAATTGGTTTAATATCGCTTTCAATCATGTTAGCAATTTTATTTGAATTTTCAATTACAAGTTTGTGAATTAATTCGCTATCTTCAAGTCATTTAAATTCTTCTAACATTTCATTTGTGGTTCTTAAATGTTGGTCTGGATTATCTTTCACTCTTTGTTTGAAATCATAAAGTGGATGATAGCTTCCGCCAAGTCCCTTTGTATTAATATAAATATCTCTAATGATTTTTTGTTTTTTATCAACATAGTGAGCATCGCTTGTTGCCACAATAATTTTGTCTTGTGCTAATGCTTCTTTAATAATTAAACGTAAATAATTTTTTAATTCTTCTTCTGTCACATCACCAGTTTGCATTAATTTTTTATAAACACTCAGTGGTTGAATTTCAACATAATCTAAAATAGAAATTGCTTCACGAATCATTTCTAAAGTTCCAGTTCTTACATAATCAAAAACTTCACCATTAACACATCCAGAACCAATAATAATATTATTATTAGCTTTTATTTCTAAAAGTTTAGATTTAAAAATCTTTGGACTACCTAAGAAATTTTTAGTATGTGAATAAGAAATTAATTTATATAAATCTTTTAAACCATCTTGATTTTTTGCAAGTACATTAATGTGATGTCCTCTTGAACGTTTAAAATTTTCATTTTTAAATTTATCAACATTAAATTTTAGTCAATCATCAATGTAATCAATTGGATAAACTTTTTTAGCTTCACTTCACATGTGTTCATAAACATTTGTTAAAACTTCAGCATCATAATCAGCACGGTGAGCAATTTTCTCATCATATAAAATTCCATATTCTTTAGCAACTGTACCAAGTCTGTGGTTTTTTAATTTAGGACGTAATAATCTTGCTAATGTCAAAGTATCAATAACTGTATTATTTAATTCACCATAACCAAATTTTTTGGCATTAACATTTAAAAAGTTAAAGTCGAAGTTGGCATTGTGAGCAATCAAGATTCCATCTTGAATAATTTCCATAATTTTTTTGAATTCAACTTCAATTGAATTTTTATCTTCTAACATTTCATTAGTAATATTTGTAAGATCAGTTGTAAATGCATTAACTGGTTTTTTGGGTTTGATTAAAATATCATATTTTTTTGAAGTTCCTTTTGCATAGTCATAAACATTGGCTCCAAATTCAATGATCTCATCAAATTCAGGAGAAAGACCTGTTGTTTCTAAGTCGAAAACTACAAATTTAGCTTCACGTAAATTTTGGTTTTGTGAATTTTTAATTGTTCAACTATCATCGGGAATCATAACAAGTTCACTTCCATAAATCAACTTAAGTTGATTTTCTGGTTCTACACCTTTATTGGCAGAAGAAATTGCATAAAATGCATCTGGATAACATTGAACATTTAAATGATCTGTAATTGCAATTGCATTTCATCCTCAACGTTTTGCTGTTTCAATATATTCTTTTACTGAACTAACCCCATCCATTGAACTCATTTTTGTGTGAGTATGTAATTCAACTCTTTTTTGAGGAGCATCATCTGAAGATAAAACCGATTTTGAATCAATCTTTTTATATTTATCAATGTAAAAAATATATGTTTTATCATAATCTGAATAATTATATTTACCATTAAATGAAACTCAATCACCTTTACGAATAATTTCATTTTCCATTCCACTTAATTGTTCTTTATTTTCTTCTGTAATTTCATCAAATAATGTAGCATCATTATTTCTTTGAAAGAAAACACACATTACTGATGATTGACCATCTGTAATAGCTAAATTATAAATGTATCTTCCCGCTTTTGAAACACGCACTTCTTTTAAAAAGACTTGTCCATGAATTGTTACATTTTGTGCATTTTCTTCTAAGTCTTCTAATTTGTCATAAGTTGGTGTTGCCAATACTTCATTGTTAGAACGATATTTAGCTTTAAAATTATTATTTGGTTTTGAAGTTGCTTGTAATTTTTCAACAACTTGAGTTTGAGCAACTTTTTTTGAAGCATTTGCATACATTTCTTGAACTTGTTCTAAAGAATTATTTTCGGCATCTTTATTTACTTTAATTTCTAAGTCTATGTTTTTAAATCCATACTTAAATAATTTGTTTTTATAATATTCTCTGTGTTCTTCTAATAAATTTTTTTGTAATTCATTATCAACAAAAAATCTTACTAAGCGATAGTTTTCAAAATATTCAACAGTTGAAGGTGATAAAACTTTAATTGTTCCAGTTTTCACTTCTGCTTTTAAATCTTTAATATATTCAATATGTTTTCAAATTAATTCATTATCATAAAGATCATTGTCCACAATTAAATTTAATTTTGTTGGCACATAAGTATTTGTAACTAAACTTGTTTCAAGTTTATGTAAAACATTAATTGGTAAAAAATCTTTTATACGAATAAAAACACGTAACATATTTATTGATTCAGAAAAATATGCATCCATAATTTGGCCATCTTCAAAATATTTTTCCTCTTCTTGATTAAAAAAGATATTTAGTTTTTCTAAAAACTCTCTTAAATTATCGTGCATTATTTTTTACCTCCCTTTAAAGTATAAAATCAAATATAGTAATTAAAACAAATAAACTTAAAAATAGAATTGCTCCAGCAGAATAAACAATGATTTTGTATTTTTGAGGTAACTCTTTTCTAATAATCATTTCAATAATAGTTTCAAGAACTTTATAGCCATCAAGTGGTGGAATAAAGATCATATTTAAAATAAATAAGTTAGCACTTAGCATTGCAACATACATAAAAAACTGTTGTCCATTAGCTAACATTGTTGCAGTTTGACCTGCAACTCCAACTGGTCCTTGTAGTTGTGTAATATTTCCAGTAAAGAGCATACCAAATGATTTAATAATTGTTAAAGATTGAGTAAAAGTTTCTTTTCATCCAGCTAAATATGCTTGTCCTGCATTTGCAAAATAGCGAGTTGGAGCAGCAATTCCGATTGATTCTCCACCTTTATAATCTGCTTGAGTTGATTGTTCAGTTATTTGAACTTCTTGATCAATTACTTTTCCAGTAAATCTATCTACTTGTCTAAAAGCAAATTTGATTGATACATTTTCTTTATCTTTTCCCAATTGTAAATGATCTAAAAAGTTATAAACTGTTTTTTCATAAGTAGCGGCTTGTTTATTATCAAGTTCATTTATTTTTGGACCACATTCAGAATTGTTTTGTTGACAAATATTATCAAATAAAATCTCTGTATTAGAATATAAGGTTCATCCCCAAATTACATAACTTTGATCAATCTCAATTTTGGCTTCACTATGTTTATTTACCTTTTGGTCAATTAATTTATAAGCAATCATATCCTTATTGTAAGTGGCACCATAAAAACTCATGTCATTAGGTTTAACTTGTGTAACTGCAAAAATAGTTGTAAATAAAAAGATAGCAATAAAAAGATTCATTAATGGACCAAATAAAATGAAAAGCAATTTCTTTCATCTTGCAATATAATCCATCATTCTTTCTTTAGGAACTATTTCATCTTCACGTTCAGCTGGGGGATCTACTTTATCAGATGCAATTGAGCAATATCCTCCAAGTGGAAATGCTCTAATTGATAATCAAGTTTCTTTTCCTTTAAAAACAAAGATTCTTGGACCAAAACCAATTGCAAATTCATAAACATAAGCTTTTGATAGTTTTGCAATGATAAAATGACCAAATTCATGTAATGTAATTAAAATTAAAAGAATAAGTATTCCTACAAAAAAACCTAAAGTTATCATTCCTGCACTCATCTACATTACCTCTTCAATCATTTTTCTTGTTTGATTTCTCACTTTTTGATCAAATTCAAACATTTGTTCATAATTATTGTAAGTTATTTCATCTGTTGAATTAAATATTTTTAAAACAATTTGTGTAATATCAAAATAACTTAGTTTTTCTTCTAAGAAATATTCAACAGCAATTTCATTAGCTGCATTTAAAGCAATTGCTTTTGAATTACCTTTATCAATACATTCATAAGCTAATTTAATGGGAATAAATCTTTCTTGATCAATTGCTTTAAATTCAAGATTAACCAATTGTTTAAAGTCCATCATTTTTAAAGCATTATACGATGTGCGTTTTGGATAATGTAAAAAATAATTAATAACTTGTTTCATATCTGGAATTGATATTTGTGCTTTAATTGAACCGTCTTTAAATTCAACCATAGAATGAACTAATGATTGAGGATGAATTAAAACATCAATGTTTTTACTTTTAAATAAGTGATATGCTTCTAAAATTTCAAAAGCTTTATTAAACATAGTTGAACTATCAATAGTAATTTTGGCCCCCATATTTCAATTTGGATGTTTTAAGGCTGTCTTTAAAGTGATTGATTTAGTATCTTCTAAAGTTAAATCTTTAAAATTGCCCCCACTTGCAGTTAACAAAATTCTTTCAATTGAATTATTTTCTTCTAAACATTGAAAAATAGCACAATGTTCTGAATCAATTGGATAAATTTGTGCTTTTTTTGCTTTTGCCAGCATTTGATTAATTAAATCCCCAGCAACTACAAATGATTCTTTATTAGCATTTAATAAAATATCTTCTTGTTCAATTGCTGCTAATGTAACTTTTAAACCAAAAAAACCGCTTAATGCATTAATAGTTAAATCATGTTTAACTGTAAATAGTTTTAAAATGTCATCATTGATAAAAGTTATGTTTTCATATTTTTCTTTTAAGTGAGCTAAATTATTTGTAGAATAAACCATTTCAATATTTTCAAATTCTTTTAAAAATGATTCAACAAGTGAATCATTTTTTCCTATACTTATTGCCTTTAAATTAAAGTTATCTTTATTTTCTTTTAAAATTTCAATTGTTTGAACTCCAATATTTCCTGAAGCTCCAAAGAGTATTATATTTTTCATTTTCTTATAAGAAGATAACAATAAAGAATAATATAAATCAAGAGAAAAGGATTGAATCAAGTCTATCTAAAACTCCACCATGTCCAGGAATTAAGTTTGAATAATCTTTAATTCCCACAATCCTTTTAACTCATGAAAAGATTAAATCTCCAAATAAACCAATTACTGGAAATGCAACTGCTAATAATAAATACATTAAGATTGGTAATATAGTCTCACCACGATCTCACATTAAAGTAATATCATAATTAAATGGTCTAAAGTCTTCTGCTACAAATAAGAAGATAATAGCATAGATTGATCCAAATAGAAAACCACAGCTTAATCCAATTGCAGCTCCTTCTCAAGTTTTTTTAGGACTAATTTTTGGAGCCAATTTTGTTTTGCCAAATGCCATTCCGCCAATATATGCAAATGAATCACTTAAGATAATCATTACTCAAATTCAAATGATTGTATTAAATGAAAAATCTGCCATTTTTGTTCCATTGTTAAATGTTACCAAATTTAAACACACGATTGTAAATCCTTTAAAGGCAAAAACAATCATAAATGAGATTAATAAATTTAAACCTAATTTTTGAGGACCAATATTTTTGTCTAAAAACCCAAATAAGAAGTAAATTAATAAAATTAAAGGAATAAAGATAAAAAATTGTCATAGTTCTAATCATTGTCCTAAATTAAGTTGCATATAAAATGAGAAATTATATAAATTTGCTTTTACTGGAAATAAATAGAATACCAAAATTACAATAAATGTAACTAAATGGTGATATCACTTATTAAAATTTGTTGCTCTATTTATTTCAAATAAACACATACAAATTAATAAACTACTTGCAATGATTGTAAAATATGAAGATATTTCAATATTTGGTCAATTAAAATATGTATAAAATGCTCCACTTGAAACATATCCAACTAACAAAATTAATAAAACAATTGCAGAAGCAAGTCTAACTTTAAAAGCACTTTTTCCTTCCTTTGTTTTAAAACGATTAATTGATACTTCTTGAGTATCTGTAATCTCTTGAGTATCTGTAATTTCATAATTATCAATATCATTTTTTCTCATAATTTTACTCCTCGATTCTACCAAATCTGCGATCTCGTTTATTATATGATTCTATTGCTAATTTAAATTGATCTTTATTAAAATCTGGTCAATAAGTTGGTGTGAAATAAAGTTCTGCATATGCAGCCTGTAGCAACATAAAGTTACTTAATCTTTGTTCTCCCCCAGTCCTAATTAATAAATCAATTTTTGGACTTTCTTTTGTATATAAATTATTATATATGTCATCGAAAGTAAGTTCATTAATATTTTTATTTTGATTATAGTATTTATTAAACACTATTTTAAAACTATTTTCCACCTCTTGATAACTACCATAATCTAGAGCAATATTGACATTAATTGTTGATAACTCTTTAGTATTATTTTCAATATCTTCTAACTGGTTTTTTGTTTTTAGAGGAACTTTACTTCTGCGACCAATTCAATTAACTTTAATTCCATTATCAATATATTTTTGTTGATTTTTTTTACCAAAAATATCTCCTGGAAACTTCATTAAATAATCAACTTCACCTTTAGGGCGGTTTCAATTCTCTGTTGAAAAGCAAAACAAAGTTAAAAACTTAACTTCATGTTCAATGGCTGTCAAAATTGTGTCAAAAATATTTTCCATACCAATTTTGTGGCCATAAGTTCTTGGTTTATGTCTTTGTTTTGCTCATCTACCATTTCCATCTAAAATGATAGCAACATGCTCTAACTTTTTCACAGATTATTTCCTTACTTTACAATTTGCAACTCTCTAAATGGAGTTGTTAAATATTGATATCCATCATTTGTAACTAAAATATCATCTTCAATTCTAACTCCCCCAATTGAAGGAATATAAATTCCTGGTTCAACTGTAACACACATTCCAGGTGCTAAAGTTTTATTTCCAGCAGCTGAATTATAAGGTTCTTCATGAATTTCAATTCCCAATCCATGTCCTGTCCCGTGTGTAAAATATTGACCATATCCTTTTGATTCAATATAGTCATAGCAAATTTTGTGGATTGTCAAACAATCAACTCCAGGTTTAATTGCTTCAATTCCTAAAGTTTGTGCTTCATAAACTATTTGATAAATTTCTTTTAATTTTTGATTATCATCATTTCCTAAAACAAATGTTCTTGTTTGATCTGAACAATACCCATTATAATAACATCCCATGTCAAGAGTAATAAAATCTCCCAATTGTACTTTTCTATCAGTAGGTACTGCATGAGGTTTACTTCCATTAGGACCTGAAGCAACAATTGTATCAAAACTTAATTTTGATGCTCCATTTTTTAAGAAACTATCTGAAACAAATCTTGCAATTTCAAGTTCACTCATTCCTGGTTTTGTAAATTCTAATACTTCTAAAAATACTTGATGAGTAATATCGCACGCTTTTTTAATTTGGGCAACCTCTCATTCATCTTTAATCATTCGAATTGCTTCAAAATTATAAGTAACCATTGTTGCTTCTAAGTTTTTTTCAAATGATTGTTGTTGAGCTACAAAGATTCAATCAGATTCAAAAACTACAGTTTTAATGTTTAATTGTTTAATTTTTTCATTAATTAATTTATAAACTGGACCAAATTCAATAATTTCATCAATATTTGTTAACATATCACTTTCACGTGCAGCAGTAATATATCTTCCATCAACAAATAAATAACTTTTTTCTTTAGTATATAAAACATAGCCTAAACTTGAGTTAAATCTTGAAAATCAATAACGATTTTGAGGTGAATACAATAAAATTGCATCAGCATTTAGTTCTTCTAAAACTTTATTTAATAATTCTTTTTTCATTTTCATTTCTTCTTTCTATATTAAAAAAATAAGGGATACAAAAAGTACCAAACTTCTTATATTCCTTATTTTTTTTGTTTATGTACTTGGTGTGCATTACATTTGAAGCAATGTTTTTTTACTTCAATTTTTTCTTTTCTTTTATCGTTTTTTGCAATGTAATTTTCTTCTTTACAAACAGAACAACGTAAGATAACTCCTTCACGCATAAGTTGTGAACCTCCTCTTAAGATATTTTTATAATTAACTTTTCTATGATATAAGCAAAATAATAATATCAAAAAAAACTATCATTTTGTTAGTTTTTTTACAATTAAAATAAAAAAACACCATACTTTTGTGTAAAATTATATTGATTATTTAGGAGTGATGACATGAAGAAGTTACTAAGTATATTAGGCTCAACAGCTCTAATAACTACTTCAACAACATCTGTATTAGCATGTTCAAGCAATGCAAATTATAAAGAATTTTTAAAATGAATTGATCGCCAAGATACTTTCTTGTTATATTATGGAGCAGATAACTGTCCATATTGTAATCAATATCAAGATGCTTTAGATATGGTTAAAGGAACAGAAAATTCATTAGAAAATAAATTAAATGGCTTAAATGAAAAATATAATGCGGCTTTAGCTGCTGAGCAAGATGCCACAAATCCAATCAACGATTATGGAAAAGATTTAGTTAATGGAAACATTGATTACCATGAATTTAAAATTGAAGACCTATCAGATAAATGAAGCGAAAAATGAAGCGAAAATTTATATGATTGACTTGTTGATAGTTTAGTTGAGATTTATATAGAAGTTGTTTTAAAAGATAGTAATATTACTCATCAACAAAAAATCAATTTAGCAAAACCTCTTGTTAAAACATATATAGGTGATTTAGGAGTTCCATTCTTTTTATTAATTAGAAATGGAAAATTAGTAAATTGAACTACTGGTTTTGGTCGAAGCGAAGTTATTCCAGGTGAAGAACAAATAGTGGATTTTGAAAATTGATTTAATACTATTGAAACTGATTTTATGAATATTCAAATGCCCGAAGAATTAGTTAAAAAAATTCAAGAAGCAAACAATGGTTCTGGTGGTGAAGGTGAAACAACTGATCCTGCAACTTATAATTATGATCAAATTAATGTAAATAACTACTCAGCATACTTTGAATAAAAGTATGTTTTTTTATGTTTAAAATCTCAATTGAAATAAAAAAAATACACAATAAATTGTGTATTTTTAATCAAGTCCTAAAATGGTCCCCAGGGCCGGACTTGAACCGGCACGACCGATAAAAGTCGCTGGATTTTAAGTCCAGTGCGTCTACCACTTCCGCCACCTGGGGTTATTAATATAAATGGTGTCCCGTATAAGACTCGAACTTATGACCCACTGGTTAAAAGCCAGTTGCTCTACCGACTGAGCTAACGAGACGAAAATAAATGGCTGGGCTAGCAGGATTCGAACCGGCGCATGAGGGAGTCAAAGTCCCTTGCCTTACCGCTTGGCTATAGCCCAATTAAAATGGTGGGGAGTGACGGATTCGAACCGCCGAACCGTAAGGAGATGGTTTACAGCCACCCGCGTTTAGCCACTTCGCTAACTCCCCATTAAAAAAAGTGGTGCTGACTAAAGGACTCGAACCTTCGACCTATTGATTACTAGTCAATTGCTCTACCAACTGAGCTAAGTCAGCATTGGTGTCCTTATTTAAGAACCTTTTCAATTATACAAAAAAACTTAATACAAAGTCAATCAAAAATTAAAAAAAACTACAAATTTTTGTAGTTTTTTTGGGAATAATTTTTAGTTTGCAGCATCATGTAAATCTTTAAAATGACCTGGAATTTTAATTAATTGTTCATATGTTCCTGATTGAACAATTCCTTCTCCTGGAGATAATACAAAGATTTGATCAACGTTTTTAATAGTTGATAAACGATGGGCAATAATTACTGAAGTTTTGTCTTCCATTAAAGCATTTAATTGTGCTTGAATTTCTTTTTCAACAATATTATCAAGTGCACTTGTAGCTTCATCTAAAACAATTAATTCAGGGTTTTTTAACAATATTCTTGCAATTACTAAACGTTGTTTTTGTCCCCCACTCAATAATAAACCACGTTCTCCAAGAACTGTTTTATATCCTTGAGGTCAAGAATTAATAATATTATCAATTTGGGCCTTACGACAAGCTTCGTGAACTTCTTCATCAGTTGCTTGGAAGTGTCCATATTTTACATTGTCATAAACATCTCCAAAAATAATTTGGGGATCTTGTTCAACATAACCTACATGTGCTAAAAAACTACGTAAATTAAAGTCTTTTAGATTTTTATCATTTATTAAAACTGCTCCTCGAGTGGGATCATAAAATCTCAATAATAATTTTGAAATTGTAGATTTTCCACTACCTGTTGCTCCCACAAAAGCATAACTCTTTCCTTTTTCAAGTTTTAAATTTAAATTTGGTACAATATTTACTTCTGGTTTTTCTGGATAGTTAAAACTTACATCTCTAAATTCAATTTTGGCAATATTTTCATCAAATAAAACACCACTATTTTCATTATCATCTAAAATTGGGTCTTTGTATACAACTTCATAAATTTTTTGTGAAGATGCACTTGCTCTTGAAAGACCAGGAATAATTCCAGCAATTTGTCATAATGGTCTTGTTAATGTTAAAGTAGCTGTTGTGATAGGAATTATTTTTGATAAAAATTCAGTTGTATTATTTCCATAAAATAACACACTAGCTCCAATAACTGCTAAATTAATAAAAACATCAGAAGAAATTAGTAATGCTAATAAATGTCCATCAATATGTGAAATTGGTTTAAAAGCTTTTAAGTATGGTTTGTGAATTTCTTCTAAACGTGACTCTTCATAAGTTCTTGTAGCACTTGATTTTACAAGTTTGATTGCTCCAATTCTGTCAATTACATCACCATTAATATCTGAAATTACATCTCTTACAACAACAACTTTTTTTTGATATGTCATTGAAAAAGCAATAATAACAATTGCAAACAAGTAAACTAAACTAATTGAAACAGCTGCTAGTTTTAAATCAATTAACAACAACATAATTGAACCAAATACGATAATAAATGGTGCTTGAATTACTCAAGCAATTAATCCAGAAATCTCATTTCCGATTACATTTGTATCTCCTACTAATTTAGTCATTAGTTTTCCAATTTTTTTATCTGAATAATATGAAATGTCTTGTTCAAGTAATCTTTTAATTGTTAAATTTCTTAATTCAACTTCTACTCTGACAGCCATTTTAATTGACAAAGCATTTCTTAGATAAGTTGTAAAATAAAGAATTAACATACTTGAAAAAGTAATCAGCATTCATTTTCACCAAACTAATCCATAATCATGACCCTGAGTAAGATCATTACTATAATCAAAAATTGCTTGTTTTAAAGTAATATTTATTAGCAATGAATTGATTGTCATACAAAATGAAGTAATAATAATAGCTGTTAGTAATGTTATAAATAAAGCTTTATATTTTTTTCCATAAACCAAAACGATTCACAAAAACTTTAACTTTTGTCGTTTCTTAATTAGAAAATAAATTCGTTCATTTGCGTCATAAACCTTTTTGTTCTTAAGTTTAGGTTCTTTAATATTTGCATCATAAAACGGATTATTTCCTCCCTGATACTCTGGTAACATTCTTCTCTCTCCTTTTAATTATTTATTAGATTATACCCATTTGTTTTTAAATATGTCGATAAAGTAAAAAATTTTATTTTGATTTAAGCAAAAGAAAACTATTGTTTAAATTAAAACAATAGTCTTTAGAATTAAAAAGCTTATTTTTTAATCCTAGTCTACATCTAAATCTTCATTATGTTCATCGATATTATCAACGATTTCATCAAAACCTGATTCTAAATCGTATAAAAGGTTATCTAAATCTTCAAAATCAATATCAAGTTCAATGTTTTTTGATTCTAATTCAGCTATCAATTTATTTTTAAAATCTGTGATTTCATTAATAACACCTGGAATGAAAAATGTATCTATCTCTATTCTCAAAGCGGTTTTCCTTTCATTTTTTAAAATTAGATCAATATTTTATAGCGGTTTATCTACAAAATATTTTAATAGGTTTATTTAGTTCAAATTGAAGCACAAACCTGCAAATATTTTACATAATAAAAGAAAAAATATAATAAATTTTAAAAAATGTTTTTGAATAATTAAACTAATTTTATTGGATTTAAAGTATAAAAAAAGCACTCTGGGCGGAGTACTTCGATTTGTAAAATCCAGGAACAAGCATATTATAATTAATTAAAAAATATAAAAACATGTTCATTTGATAGGGCTAAACAAACATTATGGGCTAATGATTTTTTGGCCTGTCCTAGACTTTTTAATTATAGATTAATTGACTTATTTTTTCAATTACTTTTTAAGGGTTTTTAAAATTTTTATGTAAGATTTAAGTTGTATCTACAAAATATAAAACTTTTCAATTAAATAGCGTATATGAAAACTTAAAACACGATTATATCGTGTTTTAAAAACATAAATATTAGTTTCACTATCTAAAAGTAATATCTTCAACTTTTAAATAACCTTCAGCATTAGATCATCAAGTATTTCAACCTGATGCATAAGCTTTAACATGAACAAAAAAGTCAAATCTTACAGTTCATTCATCAAGTTGACTAACTAGTACTGTTGCATAAGAATAGTTTCAATTAACAGAACCATAGTAATCTCTGTCTCAAAAATAATCCTCTTTAGTTTCAAAAAGTTTTAAACCTAAATATTTATCCTGATAAGTGATTTTATTTTCACCATCAAAATCTTTAACCATTGAATGTCCACTATATTTTATACTTACATTTGGTAATTGACTCATTAAGTTACTTGCTCCAAATTCAGCATGAACATCAACTGTACCCTTAGAACTATCTTCTTGTGTTGAACCATATGCTTCAACTCTTAATGATTTTGAAGTTCATTTATAATTTGAACTAGTTATTGAAGAAGTAAATTGCACAAACGTAGAGCCTACATATTGTCCTCCAACTTTTGATTGAATATATGCTTTATTATAATTAGTATTTGATAGATCAAGTATAATATCTTCTATATTAATATTAGTATTAACATTCTTTAAAGCATTTAAAATATTTCTTTCATTGGGATTTACAATATGTCCTATATTTTTTTCTTTAATTACATTTTCCAAATTATTAGAATTTCCTTCATTAATATTGCTCAATGTAATATTAACACTTAAAAATCCTTCATATTTATCAGTTTTTTTAGAAACAAATTTTGGTTTATAATTTTTTGTTTCTCCTAATTTAGGAATTTCAAAATCAATTCCCAATACACGTCAGTCATTTTCATTCATTAAAATATCAAATACAATGTCTTCAAGTTCTTCAACTTGAGGATTTTGTTCAACAATTTCTAGCATAATATATCATTTTATATCTTCTTCTGATGTTTCTGGCTTTAGTGAATTTAAATTTACTTTAGAATCTTTCAATTTAATATCACTTAAATTCAATGAATACATCGCATTACTATAACTATTATTTTCAACAATTGGTAGTGCATTTATATCCAAAATTGGTGAAATAGTTAAAGCAGATAATAGTGTAATAACTTTAAACATTTTCTTTCTTTCCTCCTTATTACACTTATAGTTTATATTATATTTTGGAAATTAAAATTTTGTTTTCAAGTTGACCTTTAAATAAATAATTCCTATCCGATCTATCAAAATCTAAAATCATTAATAACTCTTCTTTTGTTCCTGCTTGCATATTATTCCAGTATTTAGGAAGGTTATCTATTAGTTCTTTATGTTCACTGTCATCATAAAAGTAAACTGTTTTATAAAAAGAATTTGATACTAGGTCAATACCTACTTTTTGTGATACTTGTTTATATATTTCTATTTGTGATTCTAAGTTTCCTTCTCCAAGATTTTTAACTTCTTCGAAATTTGAAACTGAAATATCAGGAAAACTAATATCTTTTTGTAAATTACTTACATTAAATCGATAATTCATTAATAATTCATTTTTTAAACTTATATTTATATATTGTTCAAATGATGGTTCATCATTTTTTGAAGAGATAAATAAAATCTCAATTGTTTTTCCATATTCACTATATTTTATAGAATTATTAAAATCATTATTATAGAATAAATTGTTTAAATCATCAACAAATAAAATATTGTACATATCCTTAAAATTATCAAAATTCAAACTTATATTATCTAGTTTATAAAATGTTTTTATCAAAAGTGACGATAACTGATCTCAAATAAATTCTTGATAGTCTTTATTATTGTTAAAATCATTATTTTCTAAAGTAAAATTTGCAATACTATCTAATTCTTGATTATTAAATGCCCATTTAATTTTAATGAAAGAATCTCTATAGCTATTACCATTATCAATATTAAAACTACCACTATCTTTAGTCCTATAACCTGTAACTGAATAATTAATTACAAAAGGATTAGTTATATTATTCAATTCAATTAAAACTAGTACATCATTACTGTGACGAGGAATTATATTATTAATATTATCACCAAAAGTTAATTGGTAATTAGAATCTTCATTTGTAAATATTAAATATTTTTGCATTTCTTCAAGAATGATTTCATTTGTAATTGCACCATTACTATTAAAATTTCATTCAAAATTTTCTGGTAATAACTGTGGAACATACACTTTTGGAGGAATTTTACCAGGATGTTTTGTACAAGCAATAACAGTAGTTGCCATAGAAGCAGATAATCCAATACTGCTTAAAATACTTAGTATTTTTTTCATTTTTAACATCTCTCTTTTCTTAAACTAATTATAACACTTATATGCTTAATGTTATTTTAGTTATTTACAAGGTATCAAAAAAAAAAAAAAAAGTGTGCAATATTTTTTGGACACTCTAATTTTATAACTTTATTCTTCGCTATCATCTTCTACTAAAATTAGATATTCACCTTCTTCTGTCTTAGTAAAAATATTTATCAAATTACTTTTAATATCAATACTTTTATTTAATTTAATATTCATATAAAATTGGTTTCTTAAGACTATACAAATTGCTCCAATTAATGGACTTCCAAATAAAAATCCTAATACAATTCCAGAAGTTAATCCTTTTGTAGATAATCAAATTGCTAATAGTGAAAAACTAAATGCAAATAGAAGAACTACTATTATTGCTGTCATATTTAACTCTCCTTTCTTAAATTCTCTTAAATTATACAAAAAAAAAAAAAAAAACTGTTTTCTGAAATATTTATCTAAAAACAGTAATCAATAATTATTGAGTAATTAATTTTAAAATTACAGGTTCTTGTTCAATTTGATCTGTAATTAGAATTTGTTCATTGGCTTCATTAATAAAACGAGTTTTGTCATCAATATTTGTATATAAAGTCATAATAACTTGACCCGCTTCAACTTTTTCACCATTTACCTTGTTTAAATAAATTCCTGCACTAAAGTCAATATTATCTTCTTTAGTCTCTCTTCCAGCACCTAAATGCATTGAAAGATAACCTAAACCATCTGCTGATTTAAATTTAACATAACCCTCTTTTGGAGCAACAATTTCATGTTGATACTTTGTTGTAAAATATTTTTCATAATTTTCAATCATTGAAAAATCTCCATTTTGAGCAATTACAAAATCTTTTAAGTAATGGGCAGCTGATCCATCTGCTAAAGTTTTATATAATTCTTTTTTAGCAGTTTCTAATGAATTAAAGATTTTTGTTTGAGTTAATGTTAATGCCGCTGCAGTAACACATAATTCATTTAAATCGTCTGGACCTTTTCCATGAAGTGTATCTCATGCTTCTTTTACTTCAATTGCATTTCCAATTGCTCTACCAAGTGGTTTGTCCATATTTGTTAACATAACACTTACATTTCTGTTATATGATTTCCCTAAACCAATCATAGTTGAAGCTAATTTTTCAGCAGAGCTAATATCTTTCATAAATGCACCACTTCCAACTTTAACATCTAATATGATGCTATCAGCAGGTACAACTAGTTTTTTTGACATAATGCTTGATGCAATCAATTCGATTGAATCAACTGTGCCTGTAACATCACGTAAGGCATATAATTTCTTATCAGCAGGTACAACTTCTTTAGATTGACCCATAATTGATAAACCAACTGTATTTAAAATTTCTTTAAAACGAGTTTCTGAAATTTCTCCCGTTCACCCTGTACAACTTTCTAATTTATCAATTGTTCCCCCAGTTTGACCAAGTCCTCTTCCAGACAATTTTGAAACTTTAACTCCAAATTTAGCAACAAGAGGTGCAAAGATTAAACTAGTTTTATCTCCAACTCCCCCAGTTGAATGCTTATCTGCAAATGGTCCTGTAACTCCGTCCAAATTATAGGTAATTCCTGAATTAATCATCGCTTTTGTAAAAGCTGCCAATTCAGTATTTGTCATTCCGTTAAAGCAAACAGCCATATTAAAAGCAGCCATTTGATAATCTTTTAATTTTTCAGAAACATAACTTTCTACAAGTCAGTTAATTTCTTGTTCTGTTAATTCAATGTTATTCTTTTTTTTACTTATAACGTTTGAAAAATTCATGTATTCTTGCTTCTTTCTAACCAATTTCTAATAAAAGAATGTACGATCCTTTTTAACAATTTTTTTTGGTTTTAATTTTGGATCTTTTAAGTCAACATTAATATATTTGTCCATATTTTTTTGAACTTCTTTTTTGACATTTTGAGTTAGAATATCTGTTTTAATTGAGATAAATTTCTCTGGCATTAAAGGTTTACCAAAAATCACTTTAATGTTTAATCTTCCTTTTGGTCTTTTTTCATATAATTTATATGAGTCAATAATTGTAACTGGCACAATTGGTGCATATGACATTTGTGCCAATTTCATACTTGCTCCCAAGAATTCTTGTAATTCTTGTTGACGACTTCTTGTTCCCTCTGGGAAAACTACAACACTTCTTTTATATTCATTGATTAATTCTTTTCCTTCTTTCATGGCATTTAAAGCACTTCTTGGGCTTTTTCTGTCTAAAGGAATATTATCTGTTAGATTCATAAAGTGTTTAAAAATAGTGGCACTTCATAATTCTTCTTTGGCAATAAATGCAACTGGTTGTTGTAATGCAAAATCATTAATTGCCATTAATAAAATGGGATCCATATTTGATTGATGGTTTGGTGCTAAAATAATTCCACGATCTAATCAATTTTCAATTCCAAAAACATGAATATTTACATTTCCAATTTTTAGAACCTTACGAATTTTTTTCTTAACTCAGTTATAGCGATATTCTTCTGAATATGCATTTGGATCATTTTTAATTCTTTTTGTAATTTTTTTAGCTTTAACAACAGTTCTTCAAATACTTCAAGCACTAAAAAATAATCTTGCTTTACTAATTTGATACTTAGATTTTTTTTCACCAGCATTTATTGATTCTTGAGTTGTGTTATTGCTATTTGTAACAATAACTTCTTTTTTAGTAGACATTTTCTTAATACCTCTCATAAATTCTAACTATAAATTCATCAAATTCACTTGTTTGTGTAACTTTTCATAAATTTAGGTCAACAAAAGGAGCGTAGACATCTCCTTTATAGTCTTCTTTAATGTAACTTACCACTAGTTTATTAGCATACTCTAGTGTTAATTCAAAAATTTGCTTTCCACCAATAATTATAAGTTCTTCTTGACTATTTTTAAAGTCTTTTAAGACATTTTCTAATTTATTTGTAAATTTAATGTCTTTATGATCAAAAACCAAATTTTGATTTGTAATAACAATGTTTTGGCGATTTGGTAAAGGTTTAACATAAAGTGAATCTCATGTTTTGCGTCCCATTAAAACTGTTTTATTTTTAGTATATTTGATAAAATGTTGCATTTCTTCTTTGATATTTCAAGGTAATTTCTCGTTTTGACCAATTACTCCCTCATTTGTTTGTGCTCATAATAAAGTAATCATTAAACAGCAACTGCTCCTTTAATTAAAGGATGGGGATCATAATCTTTTAAGACAATATCGCTATATTTAATATCGAAAATAGTTTTATTTTCAAAATTAATTTCAAGTGTTGGTAAGTGCTTTGGTTCACGAGTTAATTGTAAATTCAATTGTTCAATATGGTTCGAATAAATATGAGCATCTCCAATTGTATGAACAAAATATCTTGGTTTTAAACCACATTCAAGTGCAACCAACATTAAAAGTAATGAATAACTTGCAATATTAAAAGGAACTCCTAAAAAAACGTCTCCACTTCTTTGATATAACTGTAAATCTAAAAAACCATCTTTTGAAACATAAAATTGAAATAAACTGTGACATGGAGGTAAAGCCATTTTATCAACTTCAGCTGGATTTCATGCACTAATAATATGTCTTCTTGAATAAGGATTTACTTTAAGATCATTTATTAAATCTTTTAACTGATCTTTTCCATTAAAATCTCTTCATTGTTTTCCATAAACTGGTCCCAATTCTCCATATTTTTGGGCAAATTGATCATCAGTTTTAATTTTTAAAACAAATTCCTCAAGAGTTTCGCCATGATAATCTTGTGATTTTTTAAAGATTTCATAAGGCCATTCATTTCAAATTTTGACATCATTGTCCACTAAATACTTAATGTTTGTATCTCCCTTAATAAATCACAAAATCTCATGTACAACTGCTTTAAAAAAAACTTTTTTAGTAGTTAATAAGGGAAATCCTTCACGTAAATCATAACGAGTTTGAGTTCCAAATTTTGAGATTGTACCTGTATTTGTGCGATCATCTCTACTTTCACCATTTTTTAATATATCTTTTACTAAATCTAAATATTGTTTCATTGCCTATCTCCTTAATTTACTAAATTTAAAGCTACACTAACAGCATAATCTTTTTCATGTGAAATTGAAATTTCGATATGGCTTAAATTATCTGTTAAAACTACTGGTTTATTATCTTTATAACCAATTGATATACTTTTTGGAGCAATATTTAAGTCAATTACTTTAAATATTGCTTCTTTGGCAGCTCATCGACCAGCCAAAAATTGTTTTTTTGCTTCAACTAATGTTAATGCTTCAAAAAACTGATATTCATCTGGATGTAAAATCTGAGCTACATATTTTTCTTCTAATTTAATTCTATCAATTTGAACGATATCTATTCCAATCTTGCTCATTTAATTACACATCCAATCTTGCAAAGTCAAAGTAGTAACCCATTCAATAACCATTATAGTCTTTTGAATTATTTGGATTTCCATTTGTAATTCTTTCACGCACATTTTCATCTAAAAGGTTTCAATGCTCCAATGTGTATTGATTAAAGATTGGTGAAAGTACTGAACCAGTTGGTGAAATTTCAAGACCATCTAAAATGTATTTAGTAGTGTAAAATGATGGAATAAAAGTTGGAATATCAGGATTATTTGTTGCAATTGAATTTACAAAATGTAAATTTCTCAAATAACTGTATGTTCTTTCTGCTTCACGTAAAATTAACTCTAATTCCCTATCTGCTTCACCTTCAGCAACTAATCCAATTTGTACTGATTGATCTCATAAAGGATTTTTATAACTATTAGTTGATGATACTCAATTTCATCAATTTACAAATTCTTTTTGATTGTAATATTCAAAGCCATTTCCTTGTGCTGCTCTTTCATCCATATATGCTTGTAATGAATTCATTAATTCAACACTATTATTAGTATCTTTATTTGTTTCTCCAATTGGATTATTTTTAATTAATTTTGGAGCAACTAACATTGCTTCTGCCATTAGTCTAAATACAGATCTTGAATCTTCGGGCATTAATTCAATACAAGTGGCAACTGGTGCTTTAAAAGGATTATTTGTTGAATAACCTTTTAACATTGTTGTTGAAAATGCATCATAAACAGAGTAAGGAATATTTTGCAATCCTCCACCCTCTTCATTACTATTGTTCATAGCTTGGTTTGCAATTGTAATTACAGGATCTAACAAGTAAGTTTGAACACAAGCATTTGTATACATATATTTGACAACTGGTAAAACTGGTATATCAGTTGTAACTTTACGTGAAATTGCATATCGTTTAAATGAGTTTCCATTTTTGGCTCATTCAACTTGTTCTTCTTCACTTAAACGTGAAAAATCAAGAACACCAATTCTTTGATGTTCAAATCCCAAAACAGGTAAACTAAAAACTGTACTTAAAATCATTGCAAAAGTCATTCCTAAAGCAAAACCATTAAAAGCACCTAACATCATATCTGCAGAACCAACAATACGCATTCTTCGCATTTTTGCTCTCAATCCACGATAAAGTATAAAACCAACTAAATTAACAATGACAAATATTAAAAAACAAAAAATTATATATAATCCCAAAGCTACTAATACCTTTAAAAATTCACTTCCAATATTTCCTCAACTAATTTCACCAAGTTCTTCTTGAGAAACACCAAACAAATTAGTTAAAATCGAGGTAAAAAGATCTCCGATACCCTTCCCAACTTCATCAAATACATCACTTATTCCGATTTTATTCATTAATTTCATAACCGGAGCACTTGTTGCATTTGTTAATAAAGTTGGAATAAACATCATTAAAATAACTGCTACTAGTTCTAAAGCTAAAATATAAAAAGTCATGAAAAATCCACGTCTTAAACCAAACATTACACTACCAATAATTACTGATACTGCAATGATGTCATATAACCATCAAGGTCCAATATTTATGATCATGGTTTTTCACTCCTAACTATATTTGATTATAACAATATTTTATTATTTGTTTACAATAAGATAAACCAATAGTATTATTATAATAATGATGGGATGGGAAAAATAATGGCTTCTTTAAGTTTTAAAAAAGTTGATAAAGAAATTATTGAAAATATTTTAAAAGAAAATAAACCATATTTTCAAGAAATTAAAAATCCTACCCTAAGTGCTTTAATAAAAACAACAAATAATGAAACAATTAGTATTTTTAAAAATAAAACAGTTCTAATACAAGCAGATAATCCAACTGATTTTGCATTACGTTATAAATTAATATTTAAAAATAACAGCCAAGCAGTTCAAGCAAAACAATTACCAACAGTTGTCAAATTAATAAGTCCTGAAATTATTAATAAAGAAGAAACAATTTTAGGATGTGATGAAGTAGGAGTTGGTGATTTTTTTGGTCCTTTAGTAACTTGTTGTGCCTATGTTGCTAGTAGTTTTAAAGATGAATATCCAAAAATATATTCTAAAATTAAAGATTCAAAAAAACTAACTAATTCTCAAATTTATGAGTTATATGAAGATTTACAAGGTAAAATTGGCTTTTCAGTCTTTATTATGGACAATACCCTTTACAATCATTTATATGATTTGTTTAAAAATACCCATAAATTAAAAGCCCTAGCTCATAATCAAGCTTTGTTAAATTGATTTGAAGCAAATAGTCAAGATATGTATTATAGCAAAATAGTTATGGATAAATTTGTAGAGGCAAAGCATTACTTTTCATATTTAAGCGATCGCAAAGAAGTGATTCACGATAAAATGGAATTTCACACTAAGGCAGAAGATAAATATATTGCAGTTGCATGCGCAAGTATTATTGCACGCTATCATTTTTTAGAAAAAATTAAAATGTTAGAACTTGAGTTTAAAGTTGAATTACCACTTGGAGCAAATAATAGTGTTAAATTAAAGGTACAAAAATACAAAAAAAATAATTGAGATGTAGTTCATCATTTTACAAAAATGCATTTTAATAGCAAGATTACAAATTAAAAAGCGACTTAGATATCTAAGTCGCTTTTTTAAATGCTAGTCTAAATGATACTTAATTATTTAAATAATAATCTAAGTATTGTATGTTATCCATACAACATTAGTTGGTATCTAAATACCAACTAATTCCACCGATGGACGCAGTGGTAAAATGTATTAAATTACTAGCGAACATTTGCATACATTTTATTTGTGTGTTAAGAATAACACATATAAATTTTAAAACATTTTTTAAAAAAATGTTATTTTTATTCAAAAATTTTTATTGAAACTGGTTTTTTCAATTCCAAAATAATTCCAGCTTCTGTCAGCATTTTTTTTGATATATTATTTTCAACACTACCCTCATATTTATCTGATGAATATATTATTTTTTTTATTCCTGATTGAATAATACTTTTTGAACACTCATTACATGGAAATAATGAAGTATACATGATTGTGCCACGTAAATTTTTACCAGCAGATAAAATTGCATTTAGTTCAGCATGAACAATATAGGGATATTTAGTATCTTCTCATTGGCCTTCACGTCCTCAAGGATATAAATCATCGTTTAATCCTCTAGGAAGTCCATTATAACCTGTTGAAACAATTTGTTTTAAATCATTGACTATCACAGCTCCAACTTGAGTATTTGGATCTTTACTACGCATCGCATTTAATTGAACCATTGCTAAAAAATATGTATCTCAGTCAATATAATCTTTTCTTTTTTGCATAATTTAATTTCCTTTATTTGTACTAAATAGAATGCAAGTTAAGAGTTTCATCAATTCAATAATGCCAACCATTATCTTTTAAGAGAATTTCATTTACTTTATCAACTGATAAAATTCCATGTCTTGCATACTCAATTAATGCATAAATTGTTGTTCCTTCTGGTGCAAGAGAATAGGTTGGAATAAAAATACAAATTATAGGCATTAAAATTAATCCCACTAGCATGATAATTGGAAATGCAAGATAAAAGTCTGGTTTTGAATAATCATATGTAAATAACATAGTCATTGATCCAGCAATTCCAGCTGCTGCAACAATTAAGATTAAATCATATCCACTTTTAAAGAATAGTGCATATAAAATCATAATAATTATAGGCATTAATAGTCTATTTTTTGAAAATAATGTAATTGGATCATTTTTTTTGACTCAAGTTGTTACTCCTAAAGAAGCAATAACAGATGCCATAAACCCTAAAATTCCACTAAAGACAACTCCAGGTACCATCACAGAAACAAATAAACCTGTCATTGGATAAGTAATAAACATTATTAAAGCAAATTTTCATGAACCAATGATTCCTTCAGTATATTTTGAAAGTTTTAAAACCATTGCACCCATAATAATTGTTTCAAATAAAAATCCAATTATTCCTAAAGACATTGTATTAAATCCATAAGTAAATATTCTTCAATATTGGCCAGCATAAATTGTTAATGCTTTGTTTGTTCCTCCAAAGAATAATGAAGAAACATCAGAGTATTGTAATCAGCTTCCCCCAGCTATAAAGAATCAAAAAGCAAAACATACAATTGGAATTACAAAGAAAATTAAAGTCAGTCCCATAGATACAAAACTATTTGATTGCATTCTTGAAACTAAATTTTTAAGTTTAATATTTGAAGATTTACTTGGATTTTGTAATGTTTCAAGCATTTCTTCTTCACTCATTTGTTCTTCATCTTTTTCTGGTTCTTTTAAATTAACAATTTTGGGATAATATTTTCCCAATTGAGTAACAATATTATCAAAAGAAGAAATACAAATTGAATTTTCAATTATTTGATCAGTAATAATAATGTTTAATACTTCAATATGTTCTCTTTTAGCAGTTTTTAAACTTTCTTTCAATTGCTTAAGTTCTTTTTCATTATCTGCTTGACCAATAGAAATCACAATAATTTGATTTCTATTTTTTGGATTAATTAAATAGGAAATATAATTATTACTAAATTCATTATTTGCTTTGTATTTTTCAACTTTAATAAAGTAGTGGACTAAAGATAACTTAATATCATTATTTGAAATAGCCATTTTAACACCTAGTTTTCTAACTCTTTTATTTTAACATTAATTTCTTCTGGTAATTCACAACTAAAAACTTTTTTTTCTTGACTAATTGGGTGAATAAATTCTAAACGTGCTGCATGTAAGTATTGACCAAATTCAAGCTTCATATCTTCTCTAAATGCATATAAAGGATCTCCTACAACTGGGTGTTTAATAAAAGCCATATGAACTCTAATTTGGTGTGTTCTTCCAGTTTCAATAATACATTTTACAAGTGTATGATTTTCAAAACGCTGCATCACTTCAAAATGAGTTTTGGCATATTTTGAATTAATGTCTGTCACTGTCATTTTTTTGCGATCACCCTTGCTTCTTCCAATTGGTGCATCAATTAAACCCTTGTTTGGTTCAATCACTCCATGAACTAAAGCAATATATTCTTTGTGAATTTCATTATTTGCCAACATTTGAGTTAAAGCTTTATGAGTTTTATCATTTTTTGCAACCAACATTAATCCTGTAGTCATTTTATCTAAACGATGAACGATACCTGGGCGCAATACTCCCCCAATTGAAGATAAATCTTTGATATGATACAACAATCCATTAACTAAAGTATTATCTGGATTTCCAGCAGCTGGGTGTACTACTAAACCATTGGGTTTATTAACTACTAATAAATCTTTATCTTGATAAACAATTTCAAAAGCAACATCTTGTGCAATTGCATCAATTATGTCAGGAGTTTTTGGTTCAATTGAAATTTCATCATTTGCTAATAAATTATATTTATTTGAAACAATATTTTGATTTACAAGAATATAACCTTCTTCAATTAATTTTTGAACATAACTTCTTGAAAAATCATATTCTTCTTTTAAATAATCGGTTACAAACTTATCTAATCTAATTGAACCTTGTTCGACTGTAATTGTGATTTTATCCATAAACTATTTCTCCTGCTTTATATTATTATTTTGACGATACTCTTTTTTAAATGCTTTTCAATTTTGTTTTAATTGTTTGCGATCATGTAAATATACTTTATATATGTTTCATTGTTGATTAATTTTTTGTTTTTTAACATCATTTAAATAGTTATTTTCTAAAACTTCCAAACTTGTTAAATGGTTTTCATAACTTGCAAAGAATACTTCTTCTTTTGAAATAATTCAACGATAAATTTCAACAACGATAAATCAAATTAAAAATAAAATTAATAATCCTACAGCAATATTAACAAATAAATCTGCAATATTAAAAATATAAGTATTTGAACCTCATAAATTAAAGTCTCATTGTAAAAAGTCAACAACTCCGCCCTTTTCTCCACCAGGTATTTTAATTGGAGCTCAAGCACGTGCTATTAAATTACCAAGACTTCCAGCAAGCATTACATTTACTGCATTTAATCATTTTTTGTCTTGAAGAAAAAATCATGCCCCAATCAAAAGAAGTGTCACTCCAGTTGCTAATAATATTGCCAATGTAGGATTACCTGCATTCATTCCAAGAGCAGCTCCTGGATTAATAGTATAACTAAATTTTAATAAACCTGGTATAAATTCAATTTCTTGACCTTGTTGCATATTTGCAGCAACTATTCATTTTGAAATTCAATCAAATAATACTAAAGTTATTAAAATTGGTGTCATTCACAATAATTTATAGCGAAATTTATAATTATAATTCTTTAAAAACAATTTTAAATTGTTCATAGTATTTCACAACCTTAATTAATTACATCATAACATCTTTGACAGATGTCTTCTACTAGTTGGTCAAAAATTGCTCAACAACGTTGACATTTTTGCCCTTCTTTTAATTGAACATTTACATCTCCAATTGTGCCATTTACTTGATCTGAATCAGAATTAAATTCAATTGAATTAACAATTAAGATTTGACTTAAATCTTGAATATCTTTTAAAGCACTAAATTGGGGTTTTAAAGTAATATTAATTTTTGCTTCAAATCCTTTTTTAATAATTTTTTCATTTCTTGCTTTTTCTAAAGCTTCATTGACATCATCTCTCAATTTTAAAACATTATTTCATATTTCAATAAATTCTTGAGATTGTTTAAAATCTTGAATTTTAACGTCTAATAAATGAACTGATTGTTCGTGATCAATATTTGTAATATTTTGATAAACTTCTTCAATTGTGTGAGGAATAATTGCTCTTAACATATCAATTAACATTCACAATTGTTCATACATTACAGTTTGCACTTGTCTTCTTCTTAATGAATCTTGTGCTTCAACATAGATAATATCTTTAATAAAGTCTAAGTAAAATGAAGATAAATCATTAATCACATAGTTATTTATTAATTTAAAAGCATTATTAAAATTGTAATTATCAAAAGTTTCAATAAATTTTTCTTTTGTAACTGTTAAATTATGCAATGCAAATTTATCAACATCGCTTAATTGAGTTTGATAATTTTTAATTGGATCAAAATCAACAAGATTTGAAAGAATAAAACGAATTGTATTTCTAATTTTTCGATATGATTCAGCAATTTGTTTTAAAATTTCTTTTCCAATTCTTTGATCATCAGTAAAGTCTGTTGAACAAACTCATAATCTTAAAATATCACTTCCCAAATCATTGGCAATTTCTAATGGATCAATTGTATTTCCAATTGATTTAGACATTTTTTTACCTTTTTCATCATTTGTCATTCCATGAGTTAAAAGTTGTTTATAAGCTGGTTTACCATCATAAATAACAGAGTTAATCATTGATGAGTTAAATCATCCACGATATTGGTCATTTCCTTCTAAGTAAACATCAAATGGTCTTTGTAAACCAAAATTTTCTTGCATTGCAATATTTGAACTTCCAGAATCAAATCATACATCTAAAATATCTTTTTCTTTTTCAATATTTTGGTTTTTATATTTTTCTGGCAAGAATGTGTCTGTTGGCATTTCAAATCATGCATTTGTCCCTAATTTTTCAATTTGTTCAATTGCATAATTAATAGCTTCCATATCCATAATTGGTTGTTTTTTTGCATCATAAAAAGCAATGATAGGAACTCCTCATAGTCTTTGACGACTAATTGTTCAGTCATTTCTATCTTTAATAATATTTCTTAATCTTTCTTTTGATCAACTTGGATTTGTTGTCACATTTGCAACAATAGTTTTGTCAATTTCTTCCTTAACAGGTTCTAAACTTACAAATCATTGATGAGTTGCTCTATAAATTACTGGTTTTTTAGTTCTTCAATCATGAGGATATGAATGTTTTACAAATTTAAGTTTTAATAATAATCCTTTATTATCTAATTCAACTCCAATAATTTTATTGGCATCTTCATAAAAAACTCCTTCAAGACGTGAATCCTCAATTGTAACATCAAATTTTCCTTGATCATCAATTGGAGCAAATGCTTTAATTCCATTTGCATTAACAATTGCAAAGTCGTCTTCTCCAAATCCCCCTGCTGTATGAACTAAACCAGTTCCAGCCTCATCAGTTACGTGATGACCAATTACTACAAATCCTGTTTTATTTTCAAATCAAGGATGTTGATATTTTAAGTTTAGTAACTCTGAAGAAGATAAAGTTCTAACAACACTATAATCTTGTCACCCAATTGTTTCCATTGCATTTGCTAATAAATTAGTTGCAAAAATATATTTTTTATTAGTTTCATTATTGATAATTTCACTATATTCAATGTCTTGTCCCACTGCAATTAATTGGTTTGAAGGAATTGTTCATGGAGTTGTTGTTCAAATTACTAAGTGAGAATCAACAAAATCATTATTTTCAATAATAGGACAAGCCACAAAGATTGTTGGTGATTTTACTTCTGCATATTCAATTTCAGCTTCTGCTAATGCAGATTCACTAGAAGGCGATCAATAAATTGGTTTTAAATCACGATAAACTAATTTTTTTTCAACCATTTTTGCAAATAATCTCAATTGACTAATTTCATAATCATGGGTTAAAGTAATATATTTTTTATCATAATCTGTAAAAATACCAAGTCTTTTAAATTGGTTGCATTGGTTTTCAACTTGTTCTAGTGCATAAGCTTCACATAATTTTCTAAATTCGGCTGCTGGCATTGATTTGCGATCAACTCCAGTTTTTGTAACAGCTGTCTCAATTGGTAACCCATGAGTATCTCACCCCATAATATATTGTGAGTTAAATCCCGTTGAGTTTTTTCATCTTACAATAAAGTCTTTTAAAATTTTATTTAATGCATGACCAACATGAATATTTCCATTTGCATATGGGGGACCATCATGTAAAGTAAATGATGATTTTTTTGAATTTAAAGCAATTTTTTGATTATAAATATCTTGCTCTAATCAAGTTTTTTCAATATTTGGTTCCTTTGTTTTTAAATCTGCCTTCATATCAAAATTTGTTTGCTGAATTAATAATGTTTCTTTATAATTTTTTTCCATAATTATTTTCCTTCCTTAAATTAAAAAAACGCTCCCTATATAAAGGAGCGTATGATCGCGGTGCCATCCTTAGTTATGCATATTAAAAAATAATGCACATCTTTTTTGTTCTATAACGCGAACACCGCAAGAGTTCTACTAAGATTAATTTAAATCTGTTCTTCTCCTAATTAAAATAAGTGATAATTTTATATTCGTCTTGTTAGTTCACACCACCCACTAACTCTCTGAAAAAACGAAACTATAAAACCTTGTCTTATTCGTTTTCTGAATTTTGTCATTTTTTATCTATAAAGGCTTCTTCATATTTTTTATATAGTCAACCTTGTTTTTCTTCATCTGCAAATTCATTATCATTTACAAACATACCACTAAATCCAATAAATTTTTCCTGTTCTTCAGGTAATAAATTTTTAAATGCTTCAATAAAATTTGCATAATGGAAATTGGTTTTAAATAAACCAGTTTCATCCTCTCCAGGTTCACCAGAAATATTAATGTTTACTTGAAGTGAAGCTTGATCACCTAAATATTTAATCCCATTAGCATTTGATCAAAGTGAATTTGTCAATGATTTCATATATGCATACATAAAACCAGATTTTTGACTAATAATTGTTCTTGATATTTTATCTCCACGTTTATATGCAACTTCTTCTCTTTTTCATGTATCTTCACCAGTTTTAACAACTTCTTTTAATTTTATATCTTCTAGCATAGTAAAACTAAAACCTTCAAATATATTAAATGTAGAAGGTGCAATAGTATCAGAATAACCATTAAAGCTATCAATTAAATCCCAATAAGTCATTCCTTTAATATCATAATTTGATTTTTTTAATCCATCAAATGTAGTAGTTAGTGAAATTAAGAATTCTTCTCCCTTAATTCAATGTTCTAATTTGATCTCACGTAAAACTTGAGAAAATACTGCTTTTGTAGTTTTATCATGGATTGCTTTACCAGCAAGGTTTAAATCAATACCATTTAATTGATATCTTTCAATTAAATTAGTCTCAATACTTTGTTTAACTTCATCTTTTTGATTTCATTTGAAAATCATACGATCTGCACTTGAACCTCCAATTGAGGCAGTATATTTAATATCCTGGTTTCCTGATTCTCTTGCAGTTAGAAGACTTTGACCTGCGTATTCTTTTTTACATGTTGTATCTTTTCATTGTCCTTCTGATTCAACAGCAATTAAAGATTCAGGATTTAATGTACAAATATTTTCATTACCATTAACTCATAAATCAAATGCTGGATTATATTCGGCAGCAACAGCATAGGCTAAATTAATAATGTCATATTTATGATAGTCTTCTTCATACTTACGATCGCTTCCAACAACTGTTGCTTCCTCTGCTCAATTAGAATTTAAATTTTGTAATTGTGCTGTAGTACCACCATTACCTCAGCCGTATCAAAAACCAGTTAACATATTTTTTGTTTCTTCAGTTTCATATGTTAACAGTGATTCATCTACTCTAAATTGAATTGTTACTGCTCCAGTTGTTATATTAGAAAGAGCTGCCCCTTTCATTCTCGCAGTTCATTTATCATTTGAATTTTCTTGTTTTTGAAAATTCTCAAAAGTTATACTTGCAAACATTTCTAGTTCTTTATCAGATAAATTATTGATATCTGCATTTTTTTCTATTAATGCTAAAATTAAAGCTCTTTGTGTTGGTTCACCTACAACAATGTCTTTAACATTAAAACCATATGAAGTAATTGATTTTGCACTATTTCCAAAACAAGAAACAGTTAATGTTGTTGTACTAGCACTTAAACTTAGAACAGCCATTAAATTAAGTAACTTTTTCATATGATTTTCTCCTTTTTAAACAATTATATTATAAACAAAAATTAGCCTATTTAATAGAATCTACTATCTTTTTACTAATTTCTTTGATTTCTTCTTTATTATACAAAATAGTATTAATTTCTTTAATATGTTGTTTTATATTTTCACTTGAAGAAGTTTCAAGTGTTAAATCCTTTAATATCTCTTCTAATTTTTGCTTTAAACCATAAGCAATATCAATAGTTTTAATAATAATTCTTTCTGAATTGTGACGAGCAACTTCATAAATTTCTTTAGTTTTTAAGACTCCATTATTAATGTAGTTTTCTTTTTGATGAAATGATTCTAATTTCAATTCTAATTGCTCAATTTTTTCTAATAATTCTTTTTCTGACATTATAAATGACCCTCAAAATTTCAATTTAGAGAAATTTCACTTGTCTTTTCAAATTTCTCTCTAAACTCTTCATTTAAACCAACAATAATATTAAATAAAACGTCAAAGATGATCATCTCACCTGGAACAGAAGAAATTGAAGGATATTTAATTTTATCCATATTCAATGTTTGAGTTTCAATGATATATGCAGCTTTGGCACATTCTTCACCAATTAAATCTCTTGTAGTATCTGTATCTGTTGTCAAGATTAATAAAGGAATTCCTTTATTGTGAGTTCATTTAATTGACTCAATAATTTCTTTAGTTCACCCTGTTCTTGTAATAAAAACACAAAAATCTGTTTTATTAAAGAAAACAGCACGCTGTGCAAATGTATGAATATTTGAAACACGAGTTGCGTCAATATTAATTCTTGCCAAATTTAAAACAAATGAATTTGCAGAAGTTTGTTGTTGTTCAAGACCAAATACAATTACTCTTTTTGAAGAATAAATTCTTTTAGCAATTTCTTCAACCAATACTGGATCTAAAGCAGTTAAAGTTTCATTAATTGTAAATAAAGCTCCTCCTCTAACATTATGAATGATTTGTTGAACAGTTTTATTTTCTCCCAATTTATAATATTCAGATTGCATTCTTGATTTTTCATATACAAACATTTGAGTTGATTTAAAACTTTTAAAACCTAACTTTTGACAAACTCTTGTCATTGTACTTGGACTGACATTACTTGCTTTTGAAACTTCTTGAATAGAATGACTGCAAAAATAGTCTGGATTGCTATTAATTTGATTTACAATGGCCTCTTCTGTTGCATTTAATTTTGCAGAATCTAAGTTAATTATTTTCATAAACTACCCCTTTATCTTTTTCTTTTTAAAATCAATTTTTAAGTCATCTTCATTATCTAAACGATATCCCATTTCTTCAAGATGATTTTTTCTTAGTTCTTTGATTTCTTCAAAACTAGTACATCTTTTAATATCTCTAATATACTTAGTTGATAATTTTAAAACAATATTTGAACCATAATTGTCCTTTTTATTGTTATTGACCTTTATTATTATAACTACTATTAACAATATTAGAAATATTAAAATAAATGTAAGTGTAATTAAGTAAGGAATAGCTAGATTTTGCCCTAAATGTCAATCAACTTCATATTCAGGATTACCAGTATAAACAAGATTTGTAGCATTTACTCATCCAGCTTGCATAACGTTCATCATGTAGCGTAAAGGAAAAAAATATAAAATAGTATTTAACCAAGAATAATTAGCAATAATATGATAAGGATAAGCACAACCCAATAGGTTATAGGCTAAAACATAAATTAAATTAACAATAATCATTCCTTTTGTTGAATCTTCAACAAAGCGATATGTTGTATAACTGATCAAAACAGTTAAAAATCATAATAAAAATGTAGCTGTTAGAAACATATTTCAATTGACATTTCCAATAATTGCTTTTTGACTTGGATAAATTAATAAAGTTGAACCAATCATTACAATAATTAAAACTAAATTAATAGTAAAATTTGCAACAATATTAGCTATTGGTCTAATTAGGGGATGAGCAGGTGTATATCTAATCATCATTGCAAATCCACTACTTTTATGTGCAGTTAGACCACGATAAAATAAGTGCATTGAATTTCTAACAACCATTGCTCCAACTGCAGAAGCAAGAATAAATGGATCATTTTCTCGATACATTAATCACATAAATAAAATAAAGTGCATTAAAATTATTCCCAAGAAAATATTTATTGGTGAACTAAAAAAAGTAATTAAAGATAATTTATAAAAACTAAAAAACATCTTTGACTGTTTTTTAACAAAAACTTTTGTTTCTTTTTTCATTTCTTTCACCTCTTTTAATTACTATTCTTTATGCTGCTTTTTGCGCAATTCTTTATATTGATTTTGTAATTCTTTATAACTTTTGTTGACTGAATCTTTTACTTTTACAAGTTCATTTAATTCATCAATACTTGTAGTTCGTTTAATAGAATAAATAATTCCCAGATGCTTATTTTTATTAATATATTGCTTATATCTGCGATTTTCAAATTCAAAAGCATGTTTAAAAATAAAATACAAAATCATAAAAGAAATTGCAATAATTACTAATGCTACTAAATATGGGATTCACAATTGGTCGTGATATCCAAAATCAACTTCTTGCATTTTTGGATCATTAATCCATCCACTTGCCATAATATTTAAAACATACCTTTGTGGAAAAATGTAACTTATATAAATAATGGCATCAATTTTTTGTAACTCATTATATGGAATTCCCAGTCCCAATAAATAAACTGATCCAAAATAGTAAACGTTTCCTATAACATGTGCTCATTCTAATTTTTTAGTTAAAAATGAAATAATAAATGCAAAGGCATTAGACATAATTAGTAATAATAAATATCCAGATAAAAATAATCATCAATTAACATCAACAACTGCTGCTCTTTGGTCTGAATACAACATTGCTATTAAAAATAGCACCATAGTTACAATAATATTTGCTACTTGATTAAATAAAATCATTGTAAAAAAGACAAAGCTTTTAGAAATATTACTTGAAAACACTTTGTCAAAAAATTGAGTGTTTTTATATTCGTAAATCGTACGAATAAAATTAAATAAACAGTTTCTAATTCCACAAACTCCAAGGGCACTTGCTAAAACGAATTTATCATAATTTAAACCCTGATCACTGCCAGTTTCTTTAAATGTTAATCAAACAAGCAAAGTAATTAATGTAATAATTCAACCAGAAAATAAATTAAAAATATCTTTTTTATAGTTTTCGAATTGTAAAACTCAGATTTGTTTAAATAAACTTCATTTATTTCTCACATCATTACTCCCTTCTCTTATTTAAATTAACAATTAATCAATTACTTTATTTTTTTCATCTATTTGACGAATTCTTTCTTGGCGTTTTAAAATTCTTGCCTCTAATTTCATAATTCTGATTTCTTCTTGAATATATTTTTTCTTTAAGAAACGCAATTGAGTCATCTCTTTTTTAGATAATTCAGCTGTAATTTCATTTCCATAAACTATAACTTTATTATTTTTAAAAGTATCATGAATATCAACTCTTAAATATTTTGTAAAACTTTCAATCCCTTTTAAAAATTGGTTTACTGGTTTTTTTAAAGTATATTCTTCACTTTTGTGATTTTTTTTATTAAGACGAACTAACTTTTTAATAAGTTTTAATAGTAATTTATTTTCAATCTTTACATTATCAATATTTGTTTTACTCAAAGCACTTGAAGCTAAAATATTCATTCGACTTAATAATTCTTGCACGTGAAAATTAATGTTTTTAATTTTAATTACTATGCTATCTTCTTCAATAAGTGCACTGACTTGTTCATTATTAATAAATTTGTCATAAACTTCATTAAACTTAGACAGTTTATTTTCAAATTTTCTTAAAATTGGTTTAAAAACTGGATCTGGTTTTAATTGTGTTTGTTGTTCTTCAATTGCGTTCATTAACTTTGTAGTATAAATTTCAAAGTTTTCTCCTTCGCTTCATTGATCAACATAGTCATCAGATAAAACTAAACCAGATTCCATAACAATAATTCTTGAACATAGTGCTTCAAATAATGAGTTGTCAGGTGACATAATTACAAAAGTTGCATTATGTTCTTCTTTATATTTTTTTAAAAAGTTAATTACTTTAGTTTTCATATCAAGACCAATTGTATTTGACACTTCATCTAAAACAATTAATTCAGGTTTATGTAAAAAAGCTAAATACAAAGCAAATAATTGCAATCATGAGCGATTACATGAATTTAGAGTTTTATCAAGACGAGGAGCAACTTGAAAAACATTTGATAGTTCGTCTAATCATCCTTCATCTTGAATATCATAAATATTTTTATATAATTCAACAACTTCTTTTACTTTAAAACCTTCTGGTCATGTTGTTTGTCTAAACTGAAAACCAATTGAGCTAAAAGCATCACCACGATTAAAATTATATTCAATGATACCCCCAGTTTGTTTAATTTGATTAGCAATTAACCTTCCCAAAACAGTCTTTCCTGATTGATTTGGACCAATTACTGCAATTCCTTCACCACGATAAATTTTTAAATTAATTTTTTTAATTGCTCATACTTTTTGATTGAAAATTTTTGAGACATTTTCTAATTCTACTAATAAATCTTTTGGGTTCATATAAAAATGTCTCTCCTTTCCTTATTTGTCATTAATAAATGATTTTACTTTATCTAAATACTCTTCTGTATGTTCAATTTGAGTTTGAACATGAGCTCCTGTTTCAAAAATTAAAATGTCATCATTTGATGAAATTGTTTTTCTTAAATCAAAAAACTTTTGTGAATCTTTATAACTTGTAACTAAATCTTTTTTAGAATGAATATACAAGATTGGAAAAGTTGAAGTTTTTTGTTCAATTAAATTATTAATATCATATCTATCAATATCAATATTATAATCTTTTTTATATTGAATTATTAAATTTGAAACAATTTTTTTAAACCCTACTTTTAAATAAGGAACATTTGCTTCTAAAAGAATTGCAAAAACATCATGAACATCAAAATAAGTTGAATCTGAAATAGCAAAGCTAATTTTATCTTTGTATTTACTTTCAGTTAATGCAAATAAATTTAGAGTATGAGCACCCATACTAAATCCAATCAAACCAATTTGATCTGGATTAAACTTATTGATAACTTCTTCAACAATTGTTTTCAAACTTTCTAATTCATTGACTCCAAGGGTCACAATCCCTTCACGAGATTGACCATGATTTAAAAAATCAAAAGCCAAAATATTGTAGCCTAAGTCATCAAACATTCATGCAGATAGAGCACTAGATTCTTTTGAAGAGCGATATCCATGGAGAGAAATAATTCATTTATTAGTTTTTTTATTATTTAAATGATAGATATATTTTAAACCATTAATCTCTCCATTTTGTCATTGTGATGTTTGATTACAAATAATTTTCTTATTATTTGTAAGTGTTAAAAGTGATTCAGTAAATAAATTTAAAATTTGTTCAATTTTATATCGAGCATATAAAAACTTACTATCGATATTTGTTGAATTAATTACTTTAATTAGACCCTTCATTATTTTTTCATTCATGTTTTTCTCTCCTTTTACTATTTATTTTAATATAAAAAAACATATTCTGTTTTAAGAGAATATGTTTTCATGTTTTATTAATTATAATTTTTATTTATATCTCAGAAAATATTATCGTCTTTTCCTTTATTTTCATCTTCTTCAATAAATTTTAGATAATTTTGTCAATATTCAGTAGCTTCTTTAAGTTGCTCTGCTGTAGGAAGAGTTTTAGATATTTTTTTTGTAAACTCTTTATAAGCAGATACTCCATACATATTATCATATGATGCAGTATAAGGCATCACGTGAGAAACTTGGTAGTTTTTTGGAGCAGCTCTAGTATAGAAAGGAATCATTAAGAAATCTTCATACAAGAATTTTACTTCTTCCTGTGCAAATTCAGTAAGTCTTTGATTCATATCTGAAGTAACATTTACATCTGTTTCTTTAAAGTTATCTGTATAGTTTTGATATGCTTCAACAAACTCTGCTGATTCAGAAGTTTCTAATTTATCAATTATTTCATTTGAAGTTCCATTTGAAACAATTGATTTCATTGTTCCTGTATAACTATCTAAATCTCCTCCAATTGTTGTTGTTGCCAAGAATGTACTTGGGTCTGCAAAATCGGGACCTCATCCACCATTAAATAAATCAAATTTACCAGCAGTTTTTAAAGCATTATAGTCTGATTCAGAAGTTGCTTCTGTTACTACAATTTGAATTGGATTATTTGCAATACTATTAAATTTAGTAAACATTCTACCAATTGCTGGATTTAATGTACTGTTATGTTCTGGGTTAGTTAAATATTCTAATTGAACTTTACCCCCAGTTGTTTTAAGATTATTTTCTTTTATAAAATCTTGAATTTCTTTAATTAGAGTTTCGTTTGTATCACCAGTATATCACTCTGATTTTCCTAAAAGCATCTCATTACCATCTGCTAAATTCAAATCATCTTCTGTTAATGTTCCTTGATTTGTTTTTGCAAGATCTAAAAGTGCCTCTTCTGCATAATCATAATATTCTTTTGTACCAACAGCTGCCATTCCTGGAGCTGTGAAAAGGTTTCTAATCATTTTTGAAGTTTCAGAACCACCATCAAATTTTTCTGAATAATATTTAACAAATTGACTTCTATCTAAGTTCGTTGCAATGAATTGTCTTGCAGCTTTTGATTGAAGTAATTTACTTGCTGATTGATATTTACTATCAGCTCCTGGTTCATCCATTCTTGAATTATATGAGTTGAAATACATAACAAATGTTGAAGTTGCATCTAAACTTGGTACATCATACATTTGATTAAATGCAGGATTATCTAAATCATCTCCAATATATCTTTTTCACCCAGCTGCATCAGCACTACTTACTGTAAATCCAGTTGTATCTCCAGATTCAAATAAAGTTCTTGCAGCTCCAGCTCCAGCTTTTGATAAGAATTTATAATTAATTTTATCAATTGTAGCTTTTTCTTTAAAATGATAATTTTCATTTTTTTCTAAAGTCATCATTGAAATACCATTAACTTTAGTTGGAATATATGCTCCTGAATACCATGTATCTTTGAAATTTGGAACATGATTTTTTCTTGCAGTTTCGTGAATTGGAGAAAAAACTGAATAACATAATAATGATTCAAAATATGGAGCAGGTTTAATTAAAGTAAATGTTACTTTATCTGAATTCATATCTCTAGCATTTTGTGATCCACTTGATAGACCAAAAACAAAATTACTATTAGTTTCACGAATTTTTTCAATTGCTTCTTCTAAAGAATAATGCCCGTTTAAATTATTACCATTTTCATCTTTTTGATCATAAAAACTAGCAATTTCTTCAGCTCCAACAATAAAACTTTTTCATAAACTTGATGTTTGTGAACCTGTAATTGATGATTTTAAAACAAATTCTGCAGCATTTCAAAAATCTCCAAATTTAATGTTTTCCTTTTCTGCAGTATTTTCAGGATTTGTTCAAACTGCATTTTTACGAATTGTGTAATTTCAAGTAATTGAATCATTTGTTTGTCCTACTAAATCACTACTTAAATCTTCATTTGATTCAAAAATATCTCCATATGTTCTTTGATATTCATCACGCGCTAATGGTGTTGCAAATACATTTGCTAACACCTTTTGATCTTCTGCTTGCATTGTATAAGCTGTATTTCAGCTTGTTACAGAGTAAGCAAAAGTATTATTTAAAACGTTTGTTCTTTGTTCTCTTTCAATAATTCTGTCTAGTGTAAATCCACAAGCAACAACATTGGCAGCAGTCATTGATACCATTGATGCAAGTGCTAAACTAGACAATAATTTTTTGCTTGTAAAAGCCATAGTTTTTACCTCTTTCTTATTTTTTGAGCAAGCTATTTTTTAATTAATTTCTTAATTTCTTTTAACTCTCTTGAGTTTGCATGAACAAAATGTCCTGGTTTAACCTCAACAAACTCTGGAATATCAAATATATAATCAGCATGTTCTGCTTCTGGATTATATACTTCCAATTCTTTTTGACGAGCCATTTCTGGTTCTGGAATTGGTATTGCGCTTAGTAATGATTTTGTATATGGATGTAGTGGATTTGTAAACAATTCTTCTGCATCTGCAAGTTCAACGATTTGTCCATGATAAATAACTGCAATTCTATCTGCAATAAATCTAACAACTGACAAGTCGTGAGTAATAAATAGATAAGTTAAATCATATTCTTCTTTAAATTTTTGAAATAAGTTTAATACTTGAGCTCTAATTGAAACGTCTAATGCAGAAATTGGTTCATCTCCAACAATAATTTTTGGTCTCATTGCTAAACTTCTTGCAATTCCCACCCTTTGACGTTGTCCTCCTGAAAATTCATGAGGATATCTTGATAAATGCTCTGGTAATAAACCTACAGATTTAATTAATTTTAAAATAATATGTTTTTTAACATCTGCTGGTTTAACATTTTCAGTTGTAATTTTTTCATCTGGAAATTCAGCATTACGTTCTTGAACATAACGTTCAATTGCTTCAGGTGATTTATATAACTCTGTAAAGTTTTCTAAACCTTCAGCAATGATCTCTTCAATTGCCATTCTGTCATTTAATGAACTACCTGGATCTTGGAAAATCATTTGAACATCTCTTCTGTTCTTACGTTTTTGTTGTTTTGTTTGTGAATCAAATAAATATGAATTTCTTACAATTTCATCAATTGAAGGTAAATCTAAGAATTCAGTCAATTCAATAATATCTGCTCTGACTAATGGATCCATTTCATCAACAATTTCTTTTCATTCATTGTATTGTTGAATTGATTCTTCGTCTTTCATGATATTTTTCTTAACAATTTTATTAATATGTTTTAATTCAACACTCAATTCGTTAATTTGTACTTCACTAAGTTGTTGATTATTTTCAATTATAGATTTCAATTTATTTTCAAAGTTAGTATTTTTTAAAGTGCTAACAACTTTATCAATATTTTCAATTTTATTTGATAAATGGCTTATGATTTGTTCACAAGCTTTTAAGTTAATATTATCTTTTGATCAAAAATCTGCCAATTGTGATTCTACAATTTTTAATTTCTTTTGATCTGGATTTTCTTGTTCACTTAAAAGTTGTTTTTGTCTTTTTGCTTCATCTAAAAATGCTTGACGATCTACATAAACTTGTTGATTATAGTAATCTCTAAATTTTTCTCTTTTTGCATATGGTGCAGAAAGAGCTAAGTTTTGATGTTCTAATTCAATTACATATTTAATTTTTGATAAAATTTCTTTATGTTCTTTTACCATAATTGTCAATTCTTTAAAAATTTCAGTTAATAAACTTTCAAGATCAACACTTTCTTTTTTATTAAATGTTTTAATTCTTGAATTAATTTTTAAAATTGATTTATAAATTACACCAAATAATTCTTTAATTTCAAATACAGCTTCTTTAGTACTTGTGTTTTTAATAATAATTGATTTTTCAAGTTTTGGTGAAATTTCAGGAATAAAATTATGAATTCCATCAGTAAATTGATTAATTCTGTCAAAGTATTTAATAATTCTGTTGACATATTTCAAGTTTTCTAAGAACATATTGTCAATAAAAGCAATTTTACTACTTTTAAAAACCTTTGCAATATGTTCACTTGTAAATTTATCTGGATTCAACTTGTAATTTTCATAAGTTGCTTTTAAGTTTTTAATAAAATTATTTAAATAAACTGTTGAAAGTGAAAGTTTAGTATCAATATTTTTTAATCTTTTATAAATTTCTTTATTTAAAACATATAAACTTGTAGGTTTTCCAGCAATAGTTTGATTTTCTAAGTAAACTGTTCCATCTTTTAAAGGTTGAACTCCAACCAATGCACGTCCAATTGTAGTCTTTCCACTACCAGACTCTCCTACTAAACCAAAGATTTCACCTTTGTAGATATCGAATGTTGCACCTTTAACTGCTTGAAACTTTTTACCTTTATTTCTAAATTCAACCACAAGATCTCGTATATTTATGAATTGTTCTTTTTGTTGTGACATTATAAATCTACTCCTTTGTTGTTTTTTTGGCAGAATCTTGAATAATTTGTTTCAAGTTATTTAATTGCTCAGGTCTTTTAACCTTTGGTGCTCTTTTATCTAACAATCATGTTTTTGCATAGTGAGTTTCAGATACTTTGAACATTGGAGGTTCATGAATATAATCTAACTCAAGTGCATAATCATTTCTTGGTGCAAAAGCGTCTCCTTCAATACCGTTAAATAATGAGGGTGGTGTTCCAGCGATTGAATATAAGTCTGTTCCCTTTGTTCCCAATTGTGGTAGAGAAGAAAGTAATGCTCATGTATATGGATGTTTTGCATCTTCAAAAATATCTTTTGAAGTTCCAATTTCAATAACTTGACCTGCATACATAACAGCAATTCTATCAGAAATTGAAGCAACAACTCCTAAGTCGTGAGTAATAAAAATTACAGAGAAGTTATATTCTTTTTGTAAATCCTTAATTAATTTTAAGATTTGTGCTTGGATAGTAACATCCAATGCAGTTGTTGGTTCATCACAAATTAAGACTTTTGGTCTACATGCTAATGCAATTGCAATAACAACTCTTTGTCTCATCCCTCCAGAATATCTTCCTGGAATATCGTTATAACGTTTTTCAGGATTTGGAATTCCCACTTTTCTTAATAATTCAATTGCTTCTGCTTTTGCTTCTTTTTTGCTCATTCCCAATTGTTTTCTCAATACTTCAGAAATTTGGAACCCTACTGTTAATAGTGGGTTAAGTGAAGTCATTGGATCTTGGAAAATTGTGGCAATTGTTTTACCACGCAATTGTCTAATTTCTTTGGCTGCTCTAAGTTTATTTACTAAACTTGAATGTTCAATTTTCTTTCAGTCTAATAAAATATTGTTAAAATGTTCTTCATTAATACTATTATTTTCAATAATTTCATTTACAAGATCTTTTAATTCGCTTTCAAATCTTGTTAATGTATATCTTTTCTTGAAATACTGTTTAATCATTAACTTTGTTTCTTCATCAAAAGCAACTTTTGTTTCGATAAAAGTTTCTACATGTTTAATGATTTTTTTCACTTTCATTCTTTCAGACATGCTTAAAGGTCTTACCTTTGCAGTGTCTTGATTAATAAGATTAATTTCTTCAAAAACATTTGCAATTGCTTGATTTCTTACTTCTTTTGAGTCAATAATTGTTCTTACAAATTCTAATTCTTTGATTTCGTTTTCCAATAAAGCAATCTTTTTAAATACTCTATTGTTTCCAGCAAATTCAATTTTTTCTTTTCAAATAGCTAATTTATTTTTAGCATCTTGTAATTTTTGCTCATTAGTTGCAATATTTTTTGCAATTGTTTCAGTGTATAACCCTTCAGTAATTCCTTTATCTTCGCTTTCATCTAAAGTAATTGGATTATATGTTTTATACTCTTTAATTTTGTTTAATAATTTTTTGACTACTTTATTATTTCTTTTTGATACAAATTTAACCACATCATCTGAAATAAGTGGTTTTTGTAAGTTTACTAAATCTACTGCGCTTTTAAAATATGCTTTTGGATCTTCAATTGCTTCTTGAGTTGGTCTATAAACAATTGATCCTTGGCTAATTCAACCATTTGCTTCTAACATTCCTGTAAATGTTTTTGTAACAACTGACTTACCACTCCCAGATTCACCAACAATAGCAAGAATTTCACCATCATAAACGTCGAAGCTAACTTTTCTTATAGCTGTAAGGATATTACTTCTAACTTGGAATTTTACTTCCAAATCACGAACTGATAATACTCTATTTTCCTTGTTCATAATTTCTTGTCCTATCTATGTGTTTTTGGGTCCAATGAATCGGCAAATACTTTTCCTGCAAGGAAGAATATTAGTGAGATTCCTGCAATAAATGCAACTGGAACTATAATTAAGTGTGGTGCAATTTGTCACCCTGTACCTGCAAATACGTTATTTAAAATTGATCCCAATGATGCTTTTGTACTATCTGTTGCTGGAATAAATCCAAATCCATAGTAAGTAAGTAATGAGTCAATTGCAATTGCATTTGGTATTGCAAATGTTGAAGTTTGAATAACAATTGGCAAGATTTTTGGCATAATGTTTTTTCTAATAATTTTAGGACCACTTGTTCCTAAAACTTTTGAAGCAATATTGTATTCTGTATTTTTTGTTAAAAGAATTTGAACCCTAATAACTGATGCTAAAGCAATTCAACTTGTTAGAGAGATTCCAATTACAAGGACTGTAATTGATTTTTCATTAAATAAAAAGATAACTGTCAATCATAGTACCAATGAAGGAATTAATGATAAGAATCTTGTAAATTCAATGAACATAATATCTAATTTAGAATAAAATCCCCAAATTGATCCAATTAGTATTCCTAAGAAGATTTGAATTGATGCAATTAAAACCGTAAAGATTAAAGTTGTTTTTGTTCCAACTCAGATTTTAATTCATAAATCATCTCCATATTCATCAGTTCCAAATCAATGATTTGCTGATGGTCCTTCAAGGATTGCACCTGGATTAACTCCCGCTGCTGGATTTGCAATTCCAATAATACATGCCATTGCAACAACAATAACTAATAAAATTGCAGATATTACAAATGTTGGGCTTTTGCTCATTCTTTTAAATACAGATTTTCAATAACTATATGGTTTAGAAGTAATTCTTTCTGAAATTTCATGGCTTGAACCAACTACTCTAAATAGAGAAGGATCAATTGCCATAATTTCTTGTTCTGTTAAATATGAATGTGTCATAACAATCTCCTTCTATTTTGTTAGTTTTATTCTTGGGTCAAGTACAGCTAATAGTAAATCTCCAATTAAACTTGAAAATACTCCTGCTGAAGCTGATACGAAGATATATCCTAAAATCAAGAATGTATCTCTATCTGCTATTCCATAAAGAATAAATTTACTCATCCCTGGAACAACTCAATGTTGCTCTACCAAGATACTTGATCCAAATAAAGTTACAATGAAAATTTCTGGTACAGTTTTGATCATTCTGATTCCAGCATTTCTAAAGATATGTACATAAAACACATATCTACTGCTTAAACCTTTTGACATTGCAAATTTTGTATAATCTGAAGTCATTTCATCAATTACAAATCTACGTGTGTTAACAATGATCATTGGCATAATCAATAACATTACTCCAATTAATGGGAACATTTTTGTAAATACTGTTGAGTCCTCTCAACGTGCTCCTGCTCCAAAATAATAAATTGACATTTCATAAAGCAATTTAATAATTACTAATGCAGGAATTGCAGAAATAATTAAACTTGTACCATTAATTGCTGAATCTTTTCATTTTTCTTTATTTTTAGCGGCCAGAATTCCTAAAGGAACTCCTAATAAATATGATAATAATACTGCTAATCCTCCCAATTTAAATGATACTGGGATAGCTTCTTTAAAAGCGTCTTGTACAAGACTTCCTTGTTGTAAACCTGTAGCTTTTCCAAATATTACTCCAAGATAAAATCACATAGTTGTTGGATCACCAGTTACATTACCTGCTGAATCAATTACTGGATTTAGAATAATTTCTTTTGGAATAAATGGTGTAATATTTCTTAAATATATAAATATTTGAGAAATTAATGGTCCATAAGCTCCATATATTTTTTTTCTATTATCAATTAAAGTGTAATACTCATCAGAACCAACTTTAATACCTAACTTACCTAAATCTAAGTCAGAAATATAAACAGTATCTGGAGTTACAAATCTTAGTAATGCATACATAACAATTACTGCAAGGTAAAGGGTTACAAATGCATACAGAATTCTTTTTATTGAATAGCTCAATAAAGGTGTTTTTTGAAGAAATTCAATTCTTGAACTATTAAACTTTGAAAAATTATATGAAATAGTTTCAAAAATAGATTTCTTACTACTTTTAACTTCATCGTCTAGCGATACGCTATCCATTAAACTTTCGAGGTCACCTGGAATTGCGTTTTTTGAATTGTTTTCCATAACAAGTCCTTTCTACTAATCATATCTCACCAATTTCTACTATAATATTTGTATAGAGGTGTAACATGAAACGAAATAATAAAGATTCTTTAAATAAACAATTGAAAGATCTTTCAAAACAGAATCGACTAGCCCATAAGCAAGAAGTTGAAGACATCGTAAAGGATGTCCAAACCGACTTTTTAAATCGTGAATACGATTATAATAATGCAAAGAGGCTTAACCTAATTGATTATATACTAATTGTTCTAATCAGTGCAACACTCGTTGGGTTGAGTTTTATCATCGCAATCTTTGGGTTGAAAGATATCAGTAAAACAGAGTATTTTACAACAGCTAGTGGAGCAATCTTATTGTTTACAGCACTCATTATGGGATTTATCAGAAATAATAATTCTGCTAAATTCTATAATGATTCACGTAGAAGATATCAACCAACTTTTACTGAAGAAGAGGCGAGAAATCGCCGTATTTCTAAAATAATTCTATTTACTAGTTTGATATTATTGATTGTAAGTATTATTTTTTGAATAGTATTATAAAAAAACAAAACGTTCCAATTTGAATAAGTACTCTTGCTTTGGGCTAGGATACTTATAAAATCAGAACGTTTTTATTATTTTTAAAATAAACTTATAACTAAATATCATTTTAAAATAGTTTCTTAACTTTTATAAATACCTATACTCTCATTCATAGTGTACTTTTTATCTGCTTTTTTAGCAAACATCATATTTGTTCAGTTTGTACGAGCTAAAAAATCATTAAAAAACTTATTTTTTAATGACAATGTAGGCACAGCAAAAAAAGGAGTTGAATTATTAAAGTTAATTGCGCTTAATAATTTTGTCATTTTTTTGGTCCTCCATCGCCTATTTCCATAGTAGCAAATAGAGTCAATAATTGCAATAGACAAAAAACCTTTATTTAAAGGATTAAATTAAACACTTTAAATAGGCCCCTTATTTAAAAGGTTTTATTGTCCCCAAAAAAGTGTATTTTTTTTAAAAAAATACAAAAAAACTTAATTTTTTTAAAATATCTAGTATTTATTGTTATTTTTCCTTATTTTATAGATGCAATTATTTATAAAAATCAAAATTCAGTGATTTAAACTCAATCAAATTACAAATACAATTGTTATTAAAACCATATATCCAATTATTGATGAACCCACAAATAAATTATCAAAATCTAAAAATGGATAAGGTCACTTCATTATGTTGATATTATCAGCACCATAGATCTTTCCTCTCGTAAAAACATAAATCATATATAAAAAAGAATAAATATATGTAATATAAATATCTCAATACTTTCACATATTTAAATATTTATATTGCTCATTTCCAGATGTAAAAAAATAAATTAATATTAATGATAAAGGACAAATAAAGTGGGTTACAACTGTACATATAATTTGCCAGTTAGTATATAGCTTCAAAAAATTAAGATCCTCATTCATGTAAACAATAATCCCTATTCAAAATATAATAAAAACTACTAAATTTAAATTCATAATTGTCATACGAAATCTATTAGAAGTTATGCCCCCCCCTGTTCTCTTATTAAAATTTATTAAATAAAAAAGTAATCACACAATTGTGGCTATATTTACTTGGACTGAGTAGAAACTCATTAAAATATCATAGTTTATTAAGGCTTCAGGCATATTATTGTTTTTAAAATATCAATGTTCAACAAATACAGCTAGATATAAACCTCATAGTAAAAATCCTAAAAACACACAAAATAGTAGAAAATGATAGTATCAAATTCATTCTTTATATCAGACTTGTTTTTTCATTCTTTCACTCACTTTTATTAACACTATAAGTTTATTAAAACAAAAATAAAAAAAATAAGCAATTACTCGCTTATTCAAAAATAATATACATTTGTATCAATTTTTTTATAATCTCCATTAAGTGCATACATTACTCCCAATAGAAAATCAATTAGTCTTCTTTTTTCTGATTTATCAATTCTTGAAAGATTGATTGTAACATGTCTAAATTTTAATAAACAATCTGCAATTTTGTTAGTTTCAGAATTATCAAGTGGTAAAAAATGAGTTACATGATTTGTATCAAAAACAACTTGGTCTGCTGTTGCTACATCACTTTGCTCATCTCGAATTTGATATACTTGTTCAGACTCGACATTTTTATTTTTTTTATTAAATAATGCCATAAATTATCATTTCTTTCTTAAGAAAGTTGGAAAATCACCATCTTCATCGTCAAGAGTTTCTTCAATTTTTTGAGCAACAGCTGGTTGATTATTTACGTGTGCTCCCTCTTTTCACTGTTCTACTCTATTTGAAACATTTTGCATTTCATTTTCTGATTGTTTCACATAACTTGGTCTTTTATCTTGGCCTTCCATAAAACTTGTTCTTTTTTCATAAGCAGTTTCTAAAGGAACAGTTAATTCATCATTACTTGCAAAATCATAATCTTGAATTGGTTCATTGTGAGTTTGTTCATTGTGACTATTATTTAAAACTGGGGGAACATATTCATCATCAAAACCAGTTGCAATAACTGTGACGATTAATTCATCATCTAAGTGCTCGTTTATAGCAATCCCAAAAATAAAGTTTACATCTTCTCCACTTGCTTGTTGAACGATATCAACTGCATCATATGCATCGTTCATAGTCATTTTAGATCCCCCAGTTACGTTAATAATGGCATCTTTTGCACCACGAATTGAAGTTTCTAAAAGTGATGAAGTAATTGCTTTATTAGCAGCTTCGATTGCTTTGTCTGGTCCTGAACCAATTCCAATTCCAAATAAAGCATTTCCTTTACCTTTCATAACAGTTCTTACATCAGCAAAGTCTAAGTTAATTACTGCAGGAACAGCAATTAAATCAGTAATTGTTTGAACACCTTGTTTTAAAATGTTGTCAGCTTCTCTAAATGAATCTTGAACAGGAATTCCACCAATTATTTCTAATAGACGATCATTTGAAATAATAATGATTGAATCAACATATTTTCTTAATTCATTTGTTCCTTGAACAGCATAAGAATTTCTCATTCTTCCTTCAAATCTAAATGGTTTTGTTACAATTGCAATTACAAGTGCTCCAGTTTCCATAGCAATTCTTGCAATTTCAGGTGCAGCACCAGTTCCAGTACCTCCACCCATTCCAGCAGCAACAAAGATTAAATCAGACCCTTTTAATGCTTTTCTAATTTCGTCTTCAGATTCAATTGCAGCTTGTTTTCCAACTTCAGGATTTGCACCAGCTCCTAAACCTTTTGAAAGTTCTTTTCCTAAAATTAATTTAGTTGGTGCAGCTGATGCTGCTAAAACTTGCGCATCAGTATTGGCAACGATAAACTCAACACCCTGTACGTTATCGTCAACCATTCTATTTACAGCGTTACACCCACCGCCACCAACTCCAATAACTTTAATATTGGCAAATTGGCTAAATTCTAAATTGTCAGACATGTTTATTTCTCCTTTTAATAATTTTATCTATTTGTTTGCGTATTTATAATACCACTTTGTTGTAAAAATTGATTATTGTTTTGTAAATTTTGCACACTCATTTGTTGATTCATTGGTTGAGCTGGAATGTTTTGATTAAACATTCTTGGATCCATTTGTTTTTGTTGATAAGGAGCAACTCCATTATATTGAGGTTGAACCATTGTTGGTATTGGTCTTTGATGAACAGGTGCTTGTTGTTGTCTTTGCATTTGTTCATTTTGTTGGCGTAACATCATTTGTTTTTGTTTTTCTATTAATGTTAATTTATCAACTTTTTCTGTACTTGTTGCAAGAATTGGTGCTATTTTATTTGCCATATGCATATATTTAATTGAACCGCATAATGCTGTTGTTCAAATTTCACTTGCACCAGTTACATGTGAAAAGTAAACAAATGATTGACTGTAATATTTACTTCTCGCTAAAAGTTTTTCAAACCCAGAAATGTTTGTAATTTTTCCATTATGAATGATTTTAAATGCAGATTGTAGTGATTTAAACTCATTGTTAATTTCTCAATCAACTTTGTCCATAACAGAATAAATCAATTCTTGAACCATTTCTTTAATTTGTTCAAATGTTAATTCAAAATTAATTTTTTTATCTGATAGATATTTGCGATAAATAACATTTTTATCTGTTTTATTACCATTAAAATTTATTAATTTAAATAAATATTTGCTAGCAACTTCTGTTTTACATTTCATTTTAATTGCTAACTCTTCAACAATATTTTTAACACCATATTTTAAATTTAATTTTTTCATTAATGTTTCTTTTGCAAAGAAACATAAATCGATGTTATCTCATTCTCAGTTTAGAATTACAAATGGATTTCTCAATTCACTGTCACCAACACATTGACGAGCAACAACATAGGCTTCAACATTTTTGGCCAGAATTTCTTTTTTGCATTTTTCAATTACAAGATTATGTGAATTAAAAACATTGTCTGGTACAGCATATACTCGTGACATCATCCTAATGCTTTTTGCATTAATTCCAACTTTAATTGTTGATTTTTGAATAGTTTGATCAATTACATATTGGTAAGGACGAATATTAATGATTTTATATCCATCTTTTTGACTCATTAATTTTGTATTATGAAGCAACATTTTGCGATCTTCATTTTCAAATCTTCCGTTTGTTGTTAAAACTTGAGCAAATCCATCAATAATTGCTGTTGATGAAGAAGGATAAACTATTAAAATACGTTCTAATTTTTGATTAAAGTTTTTTTCATAGTTGGCAATAAATTTATTAACATACCCTGCAACTTCAGAAATATTAATAACTTCATTTGCTTCATTTAATCACGCATTTCTTCCTGTTGCTTTTTTTCTATCTTTAGAAATAACAATTAAACCACGTTCATTTCTGTATTTTCCAACAATAAAACGAATTTCTTTTTTTGTTATTTGTAAAGCTGCATATACTTCATTTTTAATCATTTGCCTTCACCCTTTTAATTGCCCATAATTTTGCACTATGTGCCCTTCTGTTTTGTTCTAATTCTTGCTCACTTGCAACTATTGGTTTTTTTATTAATAATTGATATTCCTTTTCAATTTCCATGTTATTAAATGGAAGTTGTCTTAAAAATTTATCTTGATCATTTTGTGTTTTTGCCTTAAAAAGATCCTTAATTATTTTTTCTTCTAATGATTGAAAAGTTATTACTACTAATCGTCCATTAGGATTTAAAAGTTCTAATGATTGTATTAAAGACTTTTTTAAGACTTCAAGTTCATTGTTAACATACACTCTTAAAGCTTGAAATACTTTTTTAGCTGGATGTTTTTTTTGTTTTAACACTTTTTGAGGTAAACTAGCTTTAATAATATCAACCAATTCATAAGTTGTATTAATAGGTTGATTTACTCTAAATTTAACTATATTTTTTGCAATTAAAAATGAAAATTTTTCTTCACCATATTTTCAAAAAATATCTGCAAGTTGTTTTTCATCATATGTGTTTACAACAGTTTTTGCTGTTAAAAGATTGTTGATATTGTCCATACGCATGTCAAGAGGTGCATCATAGCGATAACTAAAACCTCTTTGTCCATTATCAAATTGAGGAGAAGAAACTCCTAAATCATATAAGATTCCATCCACTTTTTTGACATTTTGTAATGCCAATAGTGCCTTTATATCAACAAAATTACCTTCTAAGATAGTAAAATTTTTAGAAACTTGTTCTAATTTTTTTTGACTACCCTCGATGGCTTCAACGTCTTGATCTATTGCATATAAATGACCATTTTCTAATTTTTGTAAAATTTCAACACTATGTCCAGCACGGCCCATTGTGCAATCAACATATATACCATTTTTATTGATATCCAGCATTGCGATAGATTCATTTAATAAAACTGATATGTGCTCTTGTGCCATTTTACTTTACTCCGCCCAATTGTTCTGCAGCTTCATAAATTTCTGCTTCATCTTGTTCTTCAAGCAGTCTTTCATATGAAACTTTGTCTCAAATTTCAACTCTATCTCCTAGCCCTAGGATATAAACTTGTTTTGTGACTCCGATTTTTTCTAATAAGTTTGCAGGAATCTTAATTCTTCCTGCATTGTCGATTGATAATTCATCAGAATTTGATAATACCAATCTTTCTATTTTACGTGTGGCAGCATTAAAACTACTTTTTTGCCCTAAATCTGAAAGTAGTTTCTTAAATTCTTCAGGAGTTCTTAGTTCTAAACAATTTTCAATTCCTTTAGAAACAAAAATCATATCTCCTAACTTATTTCTAAGTTTTGAGGGTATTGTAAGTCTAGATTTATCATCTAAGTTATGTTCAAATGTTCCTAGTAGCATACAAGTCCCCCCACTTTCTCCCACACATTTACAATTATATACCACTTTTTTATATATGCAACCCCTTTTTCAGTTTTTTTCTCCCACAAATGTAAATAAAAAAATCAGGAATAATCCTGATTTAATGTTTTATCTTTGTCTCAAAATGTTTAGCAAGATCTAAATATAATTTTTGTTCTTTAATTCTTATTTGCTTTTGCATTGGTTTTGAAAATAAACACTTTAGTTCATTTGAAAAATTTGTGTAATGTAAATAAATTGAATTAATTAAATTTAAATTTGTAACTGGATCTAAACTATCTAATAAGACATTTAGTTTAAGGTTATTGTTTTTATCAATTGCATGTTCATAGTCAATATTATGTTCAATAAAAGCCAAACCAATTGATGAAAGTAGCACTTTATGTTGAATATCTTCAAAAATTCTTTCCATTTTATTCACCCCCTATTATAGTTATCGTCAAAAAAAATACGATTTTTACCGTATTTTTGCCTTTTTTAAATATTTTTAAGTTCATTTTTATTAAAATAATTACTTCCTATCATTGAGGAAATTAATAAGATTGGTACCATATAACAAATAATCAAAAAACCACTTAAGATTAAATTAACAATGGTTGCCAAATTATATTTTCTAGTATTAAAAATTATAAAACTAAGTGATAAGCCAATAATAAGTAACGATAATCCAATTGCCATAATAGTATAAAAAACAAAAATTGAATCATACATTTTTAAATTTTCATCAATGAATAATAAATTTCCATTAATAAAAATTATTTTAATTAAATATGCAATTGCTATTAAAGCTGCACATATTTTAATTAATTCTAAAACTAGTTCAAATATGGTTAATCTTTGAAAAAATTTTGGTTTATTTTCATAAATTTTAAATTGGCGATTAACAATATAATTTGATACTTTTAACCACATATATTGAACACTACTAATTAATAATAAACAGCCAATTGCTCCCCATAAAACCATTTGATTACCATGTGCAACATTTCAATTAAAGAAAAAATAAGGAGCAGCTAACAATTCTACTGTAACAAAATCTTCATTAATCCAAGTGGGTGCTTTTGAAAAATCAAGATTTTCATTGACAAAATATTCTAAGCCAAGTTGAGACATAGTAATCATTCTAAGCAATACAAATAAAACATAAAATAAGGGATATCATCACCCAATTAATAAATTTTTTTTATATCAATTATTTTCATTAATATGTTGTTTCTTAACAATAACTATAAAAAATATTAAACTAAAAGCAAAAGTATATAAATGAGTGTTACAAGTAATAAATCATTTTAAAAAAGTATCGTAATCATTTGAGTAAACATTTAATGGATTTTTATAGATATCTTTTTCTGAAATAACTCCTACTAAGGCTACTCAAAATAAAGCCATTGTTAATGTCATATAACTTAAAAAATAAATTCAAGCTCTAGCATTGGGTTTTCAAACTCCTCATTTGCCATCTAATGCTACAAATATAAAGAAAATATAAAACATTAAGTTAGTTTGAACTGTTCAAAAAGAAAAGTTTGCAAAAAATTTATTGATACTATCAAATATACGATATCTAGGAGCTGGATCAATTTGTGAGACATACTCTGACAATATTAAAAATAGTGTAAAGTACACAAAAAATAGAGTCCATCACATTCTCCTTATAATTATTTTATTCATCATTTCATTCACCTAATACATTAATTTTAGGTTTTTTTTTTTTTTTTGCAATAGTTAACACTTAAAAATGTACTAAAAATAAAAAAATAGGCTTTAAACCTATTATTAATTAATCAACTTTTTTAACTTCTTTATTTTTGTAATATCCACATTCACGACAAACTCTGTGTGGTTTGATCATACTTCCACAGTTTGGACATGAGATAATAGCTGAACTTACTAACGCAAGATGACTTCTTCTTTTGTTTTTAGCAGCTTTACTGGTCTTTCTAAATGGTACAGCCATGTTTACACCTCCGTTTATCTATTTTTCAAAATTAAATTCCTTTAATTTTTCCCATCTGGGATCTATCTTGTTATCTTGTTCTTGTTGGTATTCATCTTCTGACATTAATTTAAAGTCATTACCTACAAGAGAAATTTTACCATAGTTATTTGTTAAATTAACAGGAATATTTAAAACAATTTGTTCAATTGCATAGCTATAAATGTCAAATTCTTCACCCATTACAATATTGTGTTGGTCATCAATTTGAGATTCAAAGAAATATTCTTCATCTCAATCAAATGTTTGCTCTTTTAATTCAATTAATTCACCATCTCGTGCGTCAATTGCTTTAATGGTTGCTGTAATAATTGCATTAACATAAACACATTTGATATTTTCTTGATAATCAATTGTTCCCTTAACCTTTAAATCTAAAATTTGTTCAATTAAGTCATGAGCAAAATCATAGCGATCTTGATTTTCAAAACTAATATCTAAATCAATATGTTGTTTTAATTCAATCTCTTTTTTTAACATTATTTAACCTCAATCTTTGATTTTCCAATGTTATTTAACAATTTAGTTCACTGTTCACTAACTTCACTGTCAGTTAATTGTTTTTCAAAACTATTAAATTCAAAACCAACAGACACAGCACTACTATTTTTAGCTTTTAATTGCTCATCTTGATAAATATCTACTAGTTTCACATTAACAATATAGTCAACATCAATTTTAATTTGATTAATAATATCACTATATTTTTGATCTTGTTTTAATAACATAGTAACATCTCTTGAAGTTTTTTGGAATTTTGACAATTCTTCACTCATAACTTTGTCATTAAAAATATTGGCAATTCTTGTTAAACTCAATTCAATGACAAATGTTGCATCAATTTTATTTGCTTGCTCAAATCTTGGATTTAATTTGAAAATAAATCCAATTATTTGATTTTTATATTTAATTTCTGCATTAATGTATGGGTGAATATCTTCATTTTTAGTAGTAATATTATTTAATTCAATATCTAAATAACTAATTTGATAATGATTTAAAATATTATCTAAAATTCCTTTAATATAAGCATAATTTGCTTTAATATCTAAATCATATGCTTTTTGATTTAAAACTTCACCACTTGCAAGTACAGATAAATGTAATTCTCTAACATTGTCTAAATTATAAACATCAGCAAATTCATATAATTTAACATTTTTATTTCCTCTTGCATAGTTTAAACTTGCAGCTTCAATTGCACTACGTGCAATTGATAAACGATAAGTTTCACGCAATTGGCTTAATGGTGACATTAAGTTAATTGGCTTTTTAATATTAAATAAATCTCATTTTTCAACTTCGCTTGAATTCATTAATGAATAAGTTTTGATGTTGTTATACCCCATTCCAATTAAATATGATTGAATTTGGTTTTTTAAATTAAAATTCAATTGCTTTTCATTTGGAGTTGACTTAATTACTGGAGCCACTGCTGGAATATTGTTGTATCCATAAAGACGAGCAATTTCTTCAACGATATGTGCAGCATGACTAATATCAGTTCTGTATTTGTCAATTTTAAATGAAATAACTTCATCTTTTAAAGTTAATTCAAAATCTAAATTTGTAAATAATTCTTTAATTTGATTAAAGTTTAATTTTAATCCTAATAAATTATCAATAAAATCTTTTTTAACTTCAACAACAATATCTTGTTCTTGACTTTCAACTTGAATCTCTAAAGTACTTGAAGCCCCATAAATGTTGTATTGGTCAAATCAATACATGGTACGCAATGATGCTAAGTTATATAATCTTGAACTAATTGGTTTCATTCAACGTTGTAAAAAAACACTACTACTATTAAATGATTTTTGTTGTTGTCTCATTAAGATTGGATCTAATGATAAATAAACAGCAACAACTTGTTTTGAATCATCTGTAGGTAAAAATTGATCGCTAATATCAATTCCTAAAGTAGAAATAACTTCACCATTTGACATTAATTGTCAGTTTACTTTATTTTTATCTGTTGGATTATTTTTAATTTCTAATTGTGATTTTAATTTATCTGCATCTAAAAAGATAACTGGTTGACCTGTTTCAATTGCAATTGCATTAGCTAAATCTTTTCAAAAATTTAAAGTTGATTTTGATTGACTAAATTTTAGTCAAATATCTTGGTTTGAATAAATTTTATGTTCAATTTTTTCAATTGCCAAAACTTCTTTAATATCAAATAATTGCATCGCACAGCTGCGCACTAATTTTTGACTATCTTGATCTAATTTAATTGAAACTGGTACATTTGATTTTGAAACAATTTGTTCATAGCTTGTTGATAAATCATTAATATCTTTATTAAAGTAATTTGCCAACTCTTTTACCAATTGCATTGCTCCTAATGCATCACTTCTGTTTAAAGTTAAATCAACTTCTCATGTTGAATCTTTAAAACCAATTGCATCTAAAGCATCATTGTGACCAATTAATGAATATGTATCTGTTTTTGTGTGAACTGGATAAATTCAATCTTTTTCTTGCTCACACAAAGCGCTTTCTTCAAGGCCAAGTTCTGTTAAAGCACAAATCATACCTTCACTCATTTTGCCTTTAATTTCACGATTTGATAATGTTAAACCATTAGCAATTGTTTTTCCAGGTTCTGCAAGAATAATAAATTGGCCTTCTTTAACATTTGAAGCCCCGCAAACTACTGGTGAAACTAAATCTTCACCTTTATCAACAAAACAAAAATTTAAATGTGTCCCTTCAATTGGACTAACATTACCCACATGAGCAATTGTTAAATCATCGTTTAATTGGTTATAACTTTTATAAGCATCAACTTCAAATCCTAATGAATTAAGTGCAACTGTAATTTGATCATCAGTTACTCCAGTTAGGTCTAAAAAGTTTGCTAGTCAATTTCTTGTAATTATCATTTTTTTATCTCCTAACTAATTTCCAAAGAATTTAAATTGATTTAAGAATCGCACATCATTTTCATAGAAGTCACGAATATTTTTAATTCCAAATTTTAACATGGCAACTCTTTCGATTCCAATTCCAAAAGCAAGTCCCCCAACTTCATTTGGGTCTAAACCATTTAGTTCAATTACTTCTGGGGCAAGCATTCCAGATCCCAAGATTTCAATTCAACCTGTTAATTTACAAATCTTACATCCTTTTCCTTTACAAGTTATACAAGTAATATCAACTTCAACTGAAGGTTCGGTGAAAGGAAAGAAACTTGGGCGCATTCTAATTTGAGTATCTTGTGAAAATAAACGTTTACACATGTATTCTAAAACTCATTTTAAATTAGCAAAGCTAATTTTTTTACCAACTGCAAAACCATCAATTTGCATAAATTGATGTGAGTGAGTTGCATCATCATCATCTCTTCGATAAACGTTACCAAAACTAATTGCTGCAATATGTTTATCTTTATCGTTGCTTTGTGCCAATTGAGTCAACATTCTTGCTGTCATATTAGTTGAATGAGTTCTTAAAACTGTATTTTGATCAATATAGAAAGTATCTTGCATATCTCTTGCAGGGTGCCCAATTGGAAGGTTTAACTTTTGAAAACAATATTCATCTGTTTCAAATTCAGTTCCATCAACCATTTCATAACCCAATTCACGGAAAATATCAGATACTTCTTCAATTACCAAGTTTAATGGATGTTTAGAACCCATTTTAAAGTCCATTCCTGGCATTGAAAGATCAACTTTTTCATTTTCTAATTGTTTTTTTAATTCTTCAATTTTAAAGCTTTCAAGAGTTGTATTAATTTGAGCAAAAATTTCAGATTTAATATTATTAGCAGTTATTCCAACTTCTTTTTTTTCTTCAGGTGAACAAGATTTTAAGTTTTTTAATACTTCATTTAAGGGAGAATCTTTTCCAGCATAAACTTTTTTTAATTCTTCAATATCTTGTTTAGTGTTGACAGTTTTAATTTCTTGATTAAACTGCTTTAAAATCTCATTTAATTTGTTTACCATGTTTTTTCGTCCTTTTCTGTTAAAAAAATTAGTATATTTATTATACTAAATTATTATACTATAGTGGTATTTCTTTATATTAGATTTAAGAACAGATAATTGCTGTTTTTTAGCAAGAATCATTAAGTCAAATCCGTTAACTTTTCCATTAGCAGAAGTTAACATTTGAATATATAACTTTAAAAACTCAATTTCTAATGTTTTAAATTGTCACAAATAAAAGTCATCAATATCATATAAATTATTTTTAAATTTAATATCTTGATGAATATGTGAAAAGAAAATGTAATTAAATAATGTATTATTTATAAAGTTTTTAGTTAATGAATAGCTTTTAATAAAAAAATTATCCAAATTATTGTCAATATCTAATTTGTATTTTTCAATTTTGACAGTATATTTATCAAATAATTCTCTTAGTTGATTAATTTTTAAAGTCAAATCATCTTCTTGTACTTTATTTAAAGTAGCATTTAACTGATGATTTACAAAAGTATACAAATCATTAATATTGATAATATTGGGAAAACCAATAAAATGTCAATTAAATTTTAGATGTTCAACTTTTGTAGTATTAATTTTCTTTGTATATTTATTGTTGAAATGTAAATATTGCATTGTAAATTCTCTCTCTTGTTATTAATAATTATTTGTTTATATAAAACAAACACCAATTAATATTCTATTATAAATTGACGATATATTCAAAGAAAATCAATGTTTTTTAATAAAAAGTAATAAAAATAAAAAAACAATTCCCTAGGGAATTGTTTTTTTCTACTAAACTGGCAGCGTCCTATTTTTGCATTATACTATCGTCGGCGCAGCTGATCTTAACTTCTGTGTTCGACATGGGAACAGGTGTGACCTCAGCGCTATGACCACCAGATCTGTAGTTTTTTTTGAGAGAAAAGCTAAACAAGTTTAGCTAAATCATTCTCTCAAAACTGAATACTAGATGTTCTTTATATACTCTATATACAATATTGTATTGGATTCCCTTTTAGAAAGACTCTCGATCTATTAGTATTGGTAAGCTGAACACGTCGCCGTGCTTACACACCCAACCTATCAACCATGTGGTCTACATGGGATCTTACTTCTAAAAGAATGGGAAAACTCATCTTGAAGGAGGCTTCTCGCTTAGATGCCTTCAGCGATTATCCTTTCCGCACATAGCTACCCTGCTGTGCCACTGGCGTGACAACAGGAGCACCAGGGGTGCGTCCATTCCGGTCCTCTCGTACTAGGAACAGCTCTTCTCAATTTTCCTACGCCCACAACAGATAGGGACCAAACTGTCTCACGACGTTCTGAACCCAGCTCGCGTACCGCTTTAATGGGCGAACAGCCCAACCCTTGGAACCGACTACAGCTCCAGGATGCGATGAGCCGACATCGAGGTGCCAAACCTCCCCGTCGATGTGAACTCTTGGGGGAGATCAGCCTGTTATCCCCGGGGTAACTTTTATCCGTTGAGCGACGGCCCTTCCACACGGGACCGCCGGATCACTAAGTCCTGCTTTCGCATCTGTTCGACTTGTAAGTCTCGCAGTTAAGCACCCTTCTACCTTTGCGCTCTTCGTACGATTTCCAACCGTACTGAGGGTACCTTTGAGCGCCTCCGTTACATTTTAGGAGGCGACCGCCCCAGTCAAACTACCCACCAAACACTGTCCCTGGCCCGGATAACGGGTCTAGGTTAGAACCTCAATGTAACAAGGGTGGTATTCCAAGGATGACTCCATGATCACTAGCGTGACCACTTCAAAGTCTCCCACCTATCCTCTACATGTTACACCAAAATTCAATATTAAGTTATAGTAAAGCTCCACGGGGTCTTTCCGTCTAGTTGCGGGTAACCAGCATCTTCACTGGTACTAAAATTTCACCGAGTCTATAGCCGAGACAGCGAAGGGATCATTACGCCTTTCGTGCGGGTCAGAACTTACCTGACAAGGAATTTCGCTACCTTAGGACCGTTATAGTTACGGCCGCCGTTCACCGGGGCTTCAATTCAATGCTTCACCGAAGCTAACATCTCCTCTTAACCTTCCGGCACTGGGCAGGCGTCACCCCCTATACTTCGTCTTACGACTTTGCAGAGAGCTGTGTTTTTGCTAAACAGTTGCCCCTCCCTCTTCACTGCGGCTCACATAAAGTGAGCACCCCTTCTTGCGAACTTACGGGGTTATTTTGCAGAGTTCCTTAGCTATAGTTATCTCGCTTGCCTTAGGATTCTCTCCTTGACCACGTGTGTTCGTTCTAGGTACAGGCACCTATCAAATTAGCGCTAGAAGCTTTTCTTGGAAGCGTGGAGTCATGGACTTCGCTACTAGCCGAAGCGTTCACTCCCCATCATACTTCAAGGTTATAGCACGCGGATTTGCCAACGTACACCTCTTTGTATTTAGACCGGCATATCCAGCAGCCGGCATCCACTATCCTTCTCCGTCACTCCATCACTTTGATAGGTGGTACAGGAATATCAACCTGTTGTCCATCGACTACGCCTTTCGGCCTCGCCTTAGGTCCTGACTAACCCTGGGTGGACGAACCTTGCCCAGGAAACCTTGGTCAAACGGCATGGAGGATTCTCACCTCCAAACGTTACTCATGCCGGCATAATCTCTTCTAAGCGCTCCACCAGTCCTCACGGTCTGACTTCATCGCCCTTAGAACGCTCCCCTACCACTCACATTGCTGTGAATCCTAAACTTCGGTAATACGCTTAAGCCCCGGTACATTTTCGGCGCAAAGGCACTCGACTAGTGAGCTGTTACGCACTCTTTAAATGGTGGCTGCTTCTAAGCCAACATCCTAGCTGTCTGTGCACCTTCACATCCTTACACACTTAGCGTATATTTAGGGACCTTAGTTGTAGATCTGGGCTGTTTCCCTCACGAGCATGGACCTTATCACCCATGTTCTGACTGCCGAGTATGAAATTATGGCATTCGTAGTTTAATTGTAATCAGTACCCCTAGGTGGGGCCATCATACATTCAGAGCTCTACCTCCATAATCCTAAACCTCGACGCTAGCCTTAAAGCTATATCGGGGAGAACTAGCTATCTCCAGGTTCGATTGGAATTTCACCCCTAGCCACAAGTCATCCGCGGTCTTTTCAACGAACGTCGGTTCGGTCCTCCATTAGGTTTTACCCTAACTTCAACCTGCTCATGGCTAGATCACCTGGTTTCGTGTCTACGACATCATACTAAACGCCCTATTAAGGCTCGCTTTCACTACGGCTCCGCGTATTCCGCTTAACCTTGCATGATATCGTAACTCGCCGGCTCTTTCTACAAAAAGCACGCCATCACCCATTAACGGGCTCTGACTTCTTGTAAGCATATGGTTTCAGGGACTATTTCACTCCCCTCTCGGGGTACTTTTCACCTTTCCCTCACGGTACTGGTTCACTATCGGTAAAATGGTAGTATTTAGGCTTACCCAGTGGTCTGGGTGGATTCCGACAGGGTTTCACGTGCCCCGCCGTACTCAGGATACTCTCTCGAGGTTAGTGCATTTCGCATACGGGGGTATCACCCTCTACGCCGCTGCTTCCCAACAGCTTCTGCTATACACTAACTTTGTAACTCTAACAAGAGTCCTACAACCCCTGCCCGTAGACAGGTTTGGCCTGTTCCGCTTTCGCTCGCCGCTACTCACAGAATCACATTCGTTTTCTTTTCCTCTAGGTACTAAGATGTTTCAGTTCCCTAGGTTCCCATCACACAACCTATGTATTCAGTTGTGGACACTATGAGATTAATCATAGTAGGTTTCCCCATTCGGACATTTCCGGATCAAAGCTTACTTCCAGCTCCCCGAAACTTTTCGCAGGTAGTCACGTCCTTCATCGGCTCCATTTTCCAAGGCATTCACCATATGCCCTTACTATACTTTCTTAAAAAGAAATCCTATTGATATATAGATAATCTATAAATATATTGAAATTTTAGTTTTTCTTAGTAAATTTTAAAGTTACTAAATACGTTTAAATAATAAATTATGAAACGTAAGAAAAATAAAATGTCTATTTTCATCTAATATTCAGTTTTCAAAGAACGATTTTTCTTGTTCAGAAATTATCAGGGCCCAAAGGCCCGAAATAATCTCTGAAAACTAGATAGAACCAAATATAATCAAAAGCTGTTTTATCGATTCGCTCAGCTTTCTCTAATCTATGTTAACTCCATAGAAAGGAGGTGATCCATCCGCACGTTCCCGTACGGATACCTTGTTACGACTTCACCCTAATCGCTAGTCCTACCTTGGTACGCTCTCTCCTTGCGGTTAAGATACATGCTTCTGGTATTACCAACTCTCATGGTGTGACGGGCGGTGTGTACAAGACCCGAGAACGTATTCACCGCGACGTTGCTGATTCGCGATTACTAGTGATTCCGGCTTCATGAAGTCGAGTTGCAGACTTCAATCCGAACTGAGACTGGCTTTTTGAGATTAGCTCCCCCTCGCGGGATTGCGACTCTTTGTACCAGCCATTGTAGCACGTGTGTAGCCCAGGACATAAGGGGCATGATGATTTGACGTCATCCCCACCTTCCTCTAGCTTACACTAGCAGTCTCATTAGAGTCCTCAACTGAATGTTAGTAACTAATGATAGGGGTTGCGCTCGTTGCGGGACTTAACCCAACACCTCACGGCACGAGCTGACGACAACCATGCACCACCTGTCTCAATGTTGGCCTCCACTACATCTCTGTAGCTTTGCACTGGATGTCAAGCCCTGGTAAGGTTCTTCGCGTTGCTTCGAATTAAACCACATGCTCCACCACTTGTGCGGGTCCCCGTCAATTCCTTTGAGTTTCACTCTTGCGAGCATACTACTCAGGCGGAGTACTTAATGCGTTAGCTGCAGCACCGACTTATGCCGACACTTAGTACTCAACGTTTACGGCGTGGACTACTAGGGTATCTAATCCTATTTGCTCCCCACGCTTTCGTGCCTCAGCGTCAATAACAGGCCAGTAGACCGCCTACGCCACTGGTGTTCCTCCATATATCTACGCATTTCACCGCTACACATGGAATTCCATCTACCTCTCCTGCATTCTAGTTTGCCAGTTTTCAAGGCGAACCGGGGTTGAGCCCCGGGCTTTAACCTCAAACTTAACAAACCGCCTACGCACCCTATACGCCCAATAAATCCGGATAACGCTTGCCACCTATGTATTACCGCGGCTGCTGGCACATAGTTAGCCGTGGCTTTCTGATAAGGTACCGTCAGACTAAAAGCATTTCCTCTTCTAGCTATTCTTCCCTTATAACAGAGCTTTACAATCCGAAGACCGTCATCACTCACGCGGCATTGCTTCATCAGGCTTTCGCCCATTGTGAAAAATTCCCTACTGCTGCCTCCCGTAGGAGTCTGGGCCGTATCTCAGTCCCAATGTGGCCGATCAACCTCTCAGTTCGGCTACGTATCATCGCCTAGGTGGGCCATTACCCCGCCTACTAGCTAATACGCCGCATCCTCATCTTCTAGCGACCCAAACGGGCCTTTTAACATCTTCTCATGCGATAATGATGTCGTATGCGGTATTAGCAGTCGTTTCCAACTGTTATCCCCCACTAAAAGGTAGATTAGATACGTGTTACTCACCCGTTCGCCACTGGGTGCAAGCACCCCGTTCGACTTGCATGTATTAGGCATGCCGCCAGCGTTCATCCTGAGCCAGGATCAAACTCTCATTAAAAAATTAATGCGAATATTTTGATTCTTGACTATATCTGTTTGTATTCTCAAAAAATTGAACTTGTATATATTGTACAAATTTAATTGGTTGTTGTTGTTCTATCTAGTTTTCAAAGATCATTTCGCCGCTTCAATTAACGACATATAAAAATATAACTCAAATAAATTCAATAATCAATAGTTTTTTCAATTTTTTTTAAACTTTTTAAAGATTTGTTTCAGTTATTTTTAATATATCAATTCACATTCTGTAAAGCCCTATTTAAAGGCCAAACTTAACGGCTTTTTAATAATAGCATAGATATATTGAAAAAAACAAAAAAAAACAAAAAAATTTAAATTTTTTTGTTTTTTAATCATCTCAATCAATTGTTGGAGTTGCTGTGATATTTTCTTCATCACGAGCATTAATTGGATCAATAATATTGTCAATATTTAATTCCATTGTTTGAGTTTTTTCTTTTTGTAAACTATTTACAATATTTGAACTACTTACTAAATGATCTGTTGGTGCTTGTTTTGGTGATATTTGACGCTTTTGTTTTTTCATTGCTTCTCAAATACGATCACTATCTCCTAAAAACACTTTTCCTTCATAATTTGGATCATAACTTGCATTTCTGCGCTCTTTTTGAGTCATATTTCCATATTTACTTGCAGCAATATTTCCAATTGGTTTGTCATATGCTTGTGCCTTATTTGCAGCTCTTCTTGGCACAATTGTTTGCTTATAAGGATCAACTGGTTCAAGAACTTGATTATTATTATTATTATTATTATTATTATTATTATTTATTGGTTCATTTGATACTGCCTGAGCAGAAATATTTAATTCTTGGCTTAAAGTTGGGTCTTCATTTTGAATGTAATTAATTTCTTCTTCTGTTAAAGATTCAGATAAAGTTGCTTCATCAAATACTCCATTTGCTAAATCTTCTCTTAATTTTTGCAATTTATCTGCAATATTAAAAGTTTCATCATTTGGCGTTGAAGTAAATGAAGGATCATCTTCTGGCATTCTTTGATTATTATTTAATTCAATAGTTTTGTGATTTGCATTATTTTCTTTAGTTCGATAAGTATTTTCATTAAATTCTTTTGCAGCTTTTTTAAAAGTATTAATTACTGTTCCTAACATAAAGAAGAAATACAATCCCCCTATTATTGTTGAAGCTAACAATAAATAATATTCAGGTGTTATATTAACTGAATATCTATCTTCATCATTGCCATTTCATATAACATTACCATTTACAGCTGGAATTACTACAACAAATCATGTAAACAAAATTGATGCAATATAAATTAACGGTATAAATATTGACACAATTCCAAGTATTTCATTTTTAATAAAAATATTTCTCATTAATGCTATAAATGCTGCAATAACTATAAGTGTAAAGAAAATACCTTGGTGTGCTCCATATGGTTTAATTCAGCTTCCTGAGCCATTAATTCCTTGACCATGAAGTTTTATAACTCCAATTGTAAAAAATTCTTCTGTAGTCTCATTGTCAACATAAAACATACCAAAAGTTGAGAGAAATCCCATTACTAATATTAATATTATAAAAATATATCCAAAAAACTTAATTTTTTTCATAAGATTTACCCCTATCTTTGAAAGCCCTAAAATACATAACTATTTTAGCACAAAAAAATAAAATGCAATACATTTTATTTTTTTATTTTTCAAGATTTTTAGTGCGTTTTAAAAGTTTTCCATAAATAATAATTTGAGTTAAAGCAAATCAACCAATTACGCCAATTCCAATGTATGAGATCGGTGTAAATCCTAATGTAATTATACTAAAAAGTAAACATGGTACTAGAAGTAGACGTTTCTTTTTTATATATGCAAAAATTGAAAGAATAAAATAAGTAAAATATACAACTACTAATAATAATGAATAAACTAAATATTGCATTCCTGTAATAAAGTGAAGACCACTTATTAAAAGTATTAGATCAATTGAAAATGTGACAAAAAATAAGAAAAAAATCAACATTGATAAAATAAATGAAGCTTTTCATAATTTAGCACTTGATTTCACATGCATTTGATTTGTTTTAACTTTAGAATCTAATTTTTGTGCTCTTTTATTTTCTCTTTTATTAGCTTTTCCTCGAGCAATATACATAGGTCCTGCATTAGCATTTCCATGTTTATTGCGCTTATAAACTTTAGTTTTATTTGCATAAATTGCGCTTTTACCTATAGCAATTGTTGGAAAATAAATAATTGCTCACAAAACTGGAATTCAAATAAATAAATTCATTCAAGCAAAATGCTCTTTTCATTCAAAATATTCTTGATTAATTGATGAATGAAAATTACAAAAAACACCCATATCTTTGGTTTTGTCATTTTTTTCTCTTGTTAAAGTCATTGTTGCCATATTGCGACAATGACTTTCAAGACAAATATATTCTTCATCGTTTGCTAAATCAATCCTTTTTAAAACATACTTACTCATCATTAATTCTCCAATGTAGAAATTATAACAAATAAAAAAAATAGTTGTAAATTAGTAATTTACAACTATTCCTCTATATCTTGTCATGCTTAATAGTGACTCTCTAATTCCTTGAACCCCTTCTCCTGAATCTTTAATTCCTAAGAATGGAAAGCAATCTGGTCCTCTTTGTGATTTTGAATTAATATTGATAGTTCCAGTTTGAATTTTCTTTGCTACATTAATTGCTGTTGAAATATCTTGGCAAAATACACTTGCTTGTAAACCAAATTGAGATTTATTTGCAATTTCAATCATTTCTTCAACTGAATCAATTCTTAAAATTGGTAAAACCGGTCCAAATGGTTCTTCTCATGCAACTCTCATATCAACTGTTACATTATCAATTAATGTTGGTCACATTAAGTTTTTTTCTCTTTTATCTCCAGTTAAAATTACTGCTCCTTGTGCTTTGGCATCATCAATTAATCCTTGAATAAAATCTGCAGATTTTTCATCAATAACAGCTGTAATATTGGCATTTTCTTGAGGAGAACCTACAGTTAATGCTTCAACTTTTGCTTTAATTAACGGAATTAATTTATCTGCTATTTTATTTGGCACTAATACTCTTTTAATAGCAGTACATCTTTGTCCAGAATATCCATAAGCTCCAGCTACAATTTCTGATGCATATTTTTCAAGGTTAAGATCATCTAATACTAATGCTGGATCTTTTCCTCCAAGTTCAAGTACTAAATCTGTTGAACTTCCCATTTTTCTAATTTGATTTCCAACACCAACACTTCCAGTAAATGAAATCATATTGATTTCTGGATTTGAAGTAATGATATCTCCAACTTCTCTTCCTCTTCCAGTTACAATGTTGAAAATTCCTTTAGGTAAATCTGCATTAATTGCTAAATTTGCCATGAATGCACCAACTAAACTTCCAGCAGTTGCTGGTTTAAATACAACTGTATTTCCCATCACTAATGCAGGAATAATTTTTGCTAATGCTAAATTAAATGGATAGTTAAATGGTGAAATTGCCAAAACTACTCCTTTAGCAACTCTTGAAAAGACACCAATTTTGTTTTTAGCACCCATTCCTTCGCCTGTCATTGCTAAAGGATCAATTCTTTTTGCTTCTTCAAAAGTATAATCAATAATTTCAATTGTTCTTTCAACTTCTGCTAAAGATTCTTTTAGACCTTTAGCAATTTCTTCACTCATAATTTGAGCAATTTCTTCTTTATTTTTTTCAATTTCATTTCTAAAACGTTTTAGAACTTCAATTCTTTGTAATAGTTCAACTTCTTCTCAATTCTGTTGAGCAGATCTTGCAACTGAATATGCTTTATTAATATCATCAGCAGTTAAAGCAGTTACTTTTCCAGCTACTTCAAGAGTGGTTGGGTTAATTATTTCCAATCATTGTCCATTATCAATTAATTGGTTATTTATTAATGCTTTGTATGTTCTCATTATTTCCACCTCACATAAATTATATACAAGAATTATTTAAATAAATTTTTAGTTTGCTAAGTTATACATCAAGATTGAACCAGCAATTGCAACATTTAAACTTTCCACTTGTGAATCTAAATTTAAAATGCAATTATAATCACTTAATTGATAGATTTCTTCACTGACTCCATTGCCTTCATTGCCCAAAACTAGAGCATATTGATGCTCTTTTTGTTGATAAATAATGTCTAAATCATTTTTTTGACCTAATTTTGTTGTAATAATTTTAAATTTTGATTTAAGATTATTTAACATTGTCTTAATATCGCCATATTCAATGTGCATTCCTAAATGGTTTGCTTGAACAGCACGCAATACTTTTGGATTATATAAACTTACAGTATCTTGGGAACACAAAATATTTTTAAATCCAAAAGCCTTTGCGCTACGAATTAAAGTCCCAAGATTTCCTGGATCTTGAATATTATCTAAAACTAAAAGATTATTTTGTTCAAATAAACTGGTATTTTCAAATCGACAAATTGCAAATACTTCTTGATTTGTTTTAACATCACTTAATTTTTGAGCAACATTTTCAGAAATTAAATACAGATTTTCAAAATTTTTAAAGTCATCAATATGTTTTTTAGTACAAAAAATAACTTCAACAACATTGTGGTCAAGTGATTCTTTGACAATATTTAACCCTTCAGTTAAATATTTTTGCTCACTAAATTGCGATTTTTTTTCTTTTAATTTTAAAGTGTCAATAATTAAATTATTTTTAATTGAAGTAATTTCATTCATAATTTATTCTGCATATGCAAACCCAATTTCATACAATTTATTTTCAGGTTTGTCATATTCCTTCCCTTTATATTTTGGATTTCTTACAGGATAGCCAAAAACAAATTGTGCTCTTCTTGGAGGATCTAAAAGTTTAGCTTGAATTCCTGCTAATGGATTAATTGCTTCTCCTGCTGCACGTTTTGCTTTTGTTTCGTTCATAAGATCTTCATAATCTCTTACATTATCTTGTTTTACAAGAATACGAATTTTATTGCTTTCTCATCATTTAATAATTTTTTGATATTCTTTAAATTCAAACTTCTTTGCAACGTCTCCTGCAATAAAACGATTAGTTTTTTCATTTCACCCAGTCACAAAGTCTTTTCAAACAATATCTCCAGTTCTTCCAAATTCCATTAAATCATGGGCTTGATTAATTGTTTCTTCTAAAGTTGGGTGACCATAACCTATAAAAGTATTACCACTTCAAAATGAAACAAAAATAGTTTTTTTAGGATTTCATATTTCTTCAAAACATAATGCTGTTACTCATCAACGATTATCAACATTATTAAAATAAATTTCAAAACCATATTTTGAATTTTTCAAAATTACTTCTGTTTTTGTGATTTTGACAACTTTATATTTAAATTCATTTACAATTTTTTTTACCTGTGCTTCAGTTAATTTTTGACGTGATTCACGATTAACATTTAACATTTTAGTTTTGGCATCAATTTGTACTTTTGACTTTGGTGCTAAACTTGGGCGCATTCCAAATCTTAGACGATTTTCACTATTTGGATCAGGCATTACAACTGTAGTTTGGCCTTCATCACTTTCTTTAGTTTTTGTTTCATTTTCTTCTTTTTCTAAAACTTGTTGTTTTAATTTAGCAATTAAACTCTGAGCACCACTCTTCTTTTTCTTAGAACCATTTGTTAAAAGTTCTTCAGTACGATCTGGTTGAAAATCCATAAAACTTGTTTTTGGATTTTGACTATCTATTGATTCTTCAATTGCAATAGTTCTTGTTGACGATTTAAAATTATCTTCAAATTCTTCATTATTATTTGTACTATTTGAAAAACCTATATCATCACTTAATTCAAGTGTTAATGATGGCATCTTTGGATCTCTTGGATTTGATGGTTTATATTTAAATAAATCATTATTTTGATTTGATTTTGCCATGATTAACACCCCCTTTTATAAATCTTGGTTTAATTAATAATTATTATCTTGTCTTTCAAAATTTTTTTCATTTTTTTTATTATAAGCTGCAATTAATTCATCTTCTTGAAAACCAAGATTGTAGCCCATATTTAAAAATGAATTTAAAACATCACTATATTTTTGTTTTACTTTATCTTCATTAAAAATTGATGCATCACGATAAGTATCTAAATAAATTTGAATAATATCGCCTTTTTCTTTTGCTTTAAATGTAAATTGATCAAATTCAAATTCAATATTGTTTCCTAAAGAAACAATAAAATGAAGACCATCAATATATTCTTCTAATAAAATACTTTTTTCACTACTTGCTTTATTAGATCAATATTTAAATGAGCGTTCTTCATTGATAAATTCACCCAATTCTACTAAAAAAGCGACCATTTTCTTTTGAATAATATCAGTTGTATCTGTAAAATTCTTTGCTTTGCGAATATAATTATCTAACTGTTCTTGTTTTTGTGACAAATATATTAAGTGTTTTGTTTGTAACATTATTTTTATCCCTCTTACTCTAATTTTAAAATAAAAAAACAATAGTTCAACTATTGTTTTTTTATTTTTAATAACCAGGTTTTTTTAATAGTTTAAACATATTTTCTTTATAAACTTCAACCCCTGGTTGATTGAACGGATTAACTCCTAACAAATATCCACTAAATGCACAAGCTTTCATAAATCAATAGCCTGCATAGCCAAACATTTCTGCATCCATTTTATCAAATTCAAGAATAATATTTGGTACATTTCCTGTATTTGAGTGAGCATCAATTACCCCCACTAAAGCTGTTGCATTAATTTCATGGAATGTTTTTGTTGTTAAATAATTTAATCCATCTAAATCTTCTTCAGTTGAAGGAATATTTAAATCAACTGTTGGATTTTTAACATCAATTACAGTTTCAAATAAAACATTTTTTGTTCCTTCTTGAATAAATTGTCCCAATGAGTGTAAATCTGTTGAAAATACTACACTTGTTGGAAATAAACCTTTTCCATCTTTTCCTTCTGATTCACCAAATAATTGTTTTCATCATTCAGTAAACATTTGCATTTGTAACTCGTAAGATACTAATGTTTCTGCTTTATAACCTTTTTGTTCGTGGAAAATATATCTTGCAACTGCATATTGGTAAGCTTGATTATCTAATGATTTTAGATCATTTAAAGCTTTTTGTGCACCTCTAAACATTGCATCAGTATCAATTCCAGCAACCAATAAAGGAAAAATTCCAACTGGAGTAAAGACACTAAATCTTCCTCCAATATCATCTGGAATTGTAAATGTTTGATAACCTTCTGCATCCGCCAATTGTTTTAGCGCTCCGCGAGCTTTATCTGTAACTGCAACAATCCTATTTTTTGCAACTTCTTTTCCTTTTTTATCAATTAAATGCTTTTCAAATACTCTAAATGCGATTCCAGGTTCAGTTGTTGTTCCAGATTTTGAAATATTGGCAATGGCAAATTCTTTATCAGCAATATAATCTAAAACTTGTTTTGTATAAGTCGAACTTATAGTATTTCCAATATAAATTAATTCAACTTTATCATTTGGATAAAGCCCTCTGATCATTTCATCAGCAGCTCTTGCTCCTAAATAACTGCCCCCAATTCCAACAACTAATAAAACATCAATTTCTTGTCTTAATTTGTTGGCAACTTCTTTCATTTTTTGATATTCATCTTTATTGAAATCTTCAGGTCAAGTCAATCACCCCAAAAATTCATTCCCTAATCCTGTTTTGTTTTCAATAACATCGTGAATTTCTTTCATTTTTTCTTTACTAAAATTTTTAATATCATTTTCTATCTTTGAATTTGAAAAATTTATACTTATCATATTACTATTAGCTCCTTTTGGATTTGTTTTATTTTGATTCTACTATATTTTTTAAATTATCAAAACCATCACCAGTCTCTTTAATTTTTGACTGATTTTCTTTTAATAATTCTGGTCGGATTTTTTTGTAACTTAATTTTACTTGATTTTTATCTGTAATAATTTCAATTACTTCAACTTCAACTTCATCTCCAACATTTACAAATTGCGAGATATCGCTCACAAAATAGTCAGAGAATTCTGAAATGTGAATTAAACCTTTGATAGTATCATCGCCATCAACAACTTCACAAAAGGCACCATAGTTAACTAAGCTTGTAACTTTAGCTGTAACTTTTTCACCTTTTTTTACCATTTTTCTTGCTCTCCTTACGTATTTATTTTAAACTTATTTTGAAAAGAAATGAATATGTTTCAAAATAATTTTCACAATGAGGAGAAACAAATGGAAAAAAATACCTTAGAACAAAAAGTCAAAGAAATCATCGCACAATTGCGCATGTATGTAACTCAAGATGGTGGTGACATGGAATTTGTGGCAATTAGAGATCGTCATGTTTACATACGATTATTAGGAAATTGTGTTGGTTGTGGCTTAACAGAATTAACATACAAAGAAGGTATTGAAAGTATCCTTTTAGAAGAGTTTCCCTACGACATCGATGGTGTTGAATTAGTAATGTAATAAATAGATAAAAAGTGGGTGAAAAATAATGTATTTAGCAACTTGAACAGAAGTTACAAATACAATTATGACTTGTATTTCAACTGTCACAATTGTAAGTGCTTCATTAATTATTCCTTTTTTATTAAGAAGATTTAATGATAAAAAAATGAGAATGGAAAGTGGCGAAAAATTACTTGCAGATGCCTTTGATAAGTATTTTTCAGATGAATATCCAAAAAATAATTTTGAATGATATGTAGCAGAAATAAAATCAATTCAAATAAAGTTTGATATTAACTATGTACACTGCAAAAATTGTAATAAACATTGTAAAACAGATAAATATATGGAGTTTTTTAAAGGTTATCCAAAAAACATTCCTGAATTAAATAACTTTTATTTTACTACAAGTAGATTTTCATTTAAATTTGAAATGAATGTCTTAATGTGTTACAAATGTGGAGGAAAACCAAAAGTTAAAAAAATAAAAAAAGAGAAAACTAATTAGTTTTCTCTTTTTTTAAACGTTAAATAGTCGGTTCAACGTTTAGTGTCATAAACTAGATTAATCTAATTTATTTTCCCGACTTCTTGACTATACAAAAAAAAAAAAAAAACAATCAAGTGTTTTTTTAAGAAAAATAATCATTTTTTCAAAAAAATGATTATTTAATTATCCTACAGAACCTTCCATATCCATTCTAATCAATTGGTTTAATTCTACAGCATATTCTAATGGTAATTCTTTTGTAAATGGTTCTAAGAAGCCCATAACAATTAATTCTAATGCTTGTTGTTCATCAATTCCACGACTCATTAGATAAAATAATTGCTCTTCACTAACTTTCGAAACAGTTGCTTCATGTTCAATTTGACTTTGATTATTATGTACTTTATTTTGAGGAATAGTATCTGAATGTGATTGGTTATCTAAAATCAAAGTATCACATTCAACTCTTGCTTTTGAATTAATTGCATCTGGTCCAATATATGCCAATCCTCGATAATTGGCAGTTCCCCCTTGAAAAGTAATTGATTTTGAAATGATTTTTGATTTAGTTTCTTTTCCCAAATGAATCATTTTACTTCCAGCATCTTGATAAACACCTTTTTTGGCAACTGCAATTGAGATAGTATCTCCTTGTGCTCGATCACCTTTTAAAATACAACTTGGATACTTCATATTAATTTTTGAACCAATATTGCCATCAACTCATTCCATTCTTCCATCTTCTTCAACAAGACTTCTTTTTGTAACTAAGTTTAAAACATTATCACTTCAATTTTGTACAGTTGTATATCTTACATGACTTCTTTTCCCAACATAAATTTCAACAATTGCTGCATGTAAATTATTTTTTGAATATACAGGAGCAGTACATCCTTCAATGTAATGTAATTCTGCATCATCTTCAACAATAATTAGAGTTCTTTCAAATTGTCCTGATTGTTGATAATTAATTCTAAAGTAAGCTTGTAAAGGCATTTCTACTTTAACACCTTTAGGAACATAAATAAAAGTTCCCCCTGATCAAACAGCACTATTTAAAGCAGCATATTTATTATCGTCATTATCAACAATTGATGCAAAGTATTTTTTAAATAGTTCAGGATATTTTTTTAATGCAGTATCACAATCTGTAAAAATTACTCCTTGATCTGAAATCTGAGTTTGCAATTGTTCATAAACTGGAGTTGCATCTCATTGAGCATTAATTCCTACAAAGAAGTTTTTTTCAGCTTCAGGAATTCCTAAACGATCAAATGTTTTTCTAATATTTTCTGGTACTTCATCTCAAGATGATGCAATACTATCTGTTCCTCTTGTATAGTAATAATAATCTTGAAAATCCAAGAAATTCAAATCTGGTCCAAAACTTGGTTGAGGTCTATCATTAAATTTTTTTAAAGAATCAAGTCTAAAATTCAACATTCATTCTGGTTCTTCTTTAATTGCAGAAATTTGACGAATTGTTTCTTCTGTTAAACCTTTAGGTACTTTATAACTTGAAACTTCTCCTTCGTTAAACCCATATTTATAGGTACTTATTTCTTTAATTTCTTCTTCTTGTTTTAACTTTTTCATTATTTCACCTCATTTTCTAAAATATGTCTTAATCCATCAGCACCTAATAAAGCACATTGGATTCTATTTCCTTGTTTATTAATTTCTCAAAAGGCAATTAATTCATCCAACATAGCTTCATCATAATCATTGCCAATAATCATTGCATGATAATTTGTTAATAATTTTAATGCTTCTTCCTTAGTTTTATTTTCAATTTGGCCACATAGTATATCAATTGCAGCTCCAGATATCGCACAAGTTACTCCATCAAAATTTGATTTTTCAATTTTTTGATGATCATAAATAATTTGGACATTGATTTCATCAGCACATGTTGGTGAATCTTGATACTTAATAAAACTATTATTTTTATCTTCTTCTAAGCCTTTATGTTCTGGTTCTGTGTAATGTTCCATTATAATCTGTCTTAATTGAATTCTGTCATTTTTATCTATCATTTTGTATATCACCTTTTAAATCAATTCATCAATTCAAGCATCACTATCGTTTAATGCTTCAATAAAGTATTTTAAATCTTTTTTTGTTGTATAAATTCCAAAACTTGCTCTAATTGTTGAATCAACAGCACTAAAATCTTTTGCTAAACGTGCACAATGTTTTCCAACTCTTACTGAAATATTGTATTTTTTATTTAAAAATATTCCAAAATCTTGAGCATTAACTTTATTTACATTAAATAAAACAATTGGTTGATTTGATTCTAAATTATAGAATTTTATTTTATTTGGATCTAATGTTTTTGTTAATTTAACAAAATATTTTTTTAACATACTTTCATAAGTATTAATTTTTTCAATTGAAATTTTATTAATAAAATTTAAAGCTTCTTTAAAACCTGCAATGGCACTTAAATTTAAAGTTCCTGCTTCAAATTTATATGGGATTTTAGCTAAACTATATTCATTTTTTAAAATTTTTGAATTATTGCCCCCACCATAAAAGATTGGGTCCATAATTTCTAATCAATCTTTTTTGGCTCACAATATTCCTAATCCAAATGGACCATACATCTTATGAGCAGAAAAAGCTAGAAAATCAATATCTCAATCTATAACATCTGTTTTAATATGAGCAATTGACTGGGCACTATCCACAACAACTTTAACATTTTTGTTAATTTGGCGAATATTTTTGACAATAGTTTTAACATCGTTTCATCCCCCATAAGTATTTGAAACTGAAGCAAAACTAACAAATTTAGTTTTTTCATTAATAACATCTTTAATATGATTAATATCAATTGTGCCTTCATCTTTTAATTTAAAATATTTAATCGCTAAACCAAGTTTTTCAGCCAAAACCATTCAAGGTAATAAATTTGATGAATGTTCCAATTCATTTAAAACAATTTCATCTCCTTGTGATAAAGTTTTTTGCATTCCAAAAACAATTTGGTTAATTGAATGAGTTGCTCCACTTGTAAAAATTATTTCTTCTTTATTCTCAACTCCAATAAAAAAACCAGTCAATTTTCTTGTTTCTTCTAAGATTTGATTTGCTTTATAAGCATTGTTAAATAAAGTATTGTGTGTATTTGCAGCAATTTTCACATTATATTCATATTCGGCATCTAAAACTGACTTTGGTTTTAAACTTGTTGCTGCTGTATCTAAATAAATTTCTTCTTTATTATATTTAAAATATGGAAAGTTTTCTTTGTAACTCATTTAAATCATTCCTTTTAACATTTTTTTCATTTCAGTTTCAAGGTATTCATTTTCAAAATTTAAAAAGATTGGTTCAAAGTATCCATTAACAATTAATTCTTCTGCTTGCTCTTTTTTTAACCCTCTTGATGAAAGATAAAATACTTGATCTGGGTCAAGCATTCCAATAGCATTGGCATGACTTGCAACAATATCATTTTCATCTATTAATAAAACAGGATCTGAATCTGCTTTTGCTTCTTTGTCTAATACTAATAAACGCAGTTCTTGATGAGCTTCACTTGAACTTGAACCATGACGAATGTCACTTACACATCTAATAAATCCTTGTGATTTATTTTTTAATACCTCATATGCTTTAATATCCGAAGTTGTTGCTCTTTGTAAATGGCGAACTGTAATTACAGAATTCTTTTTTAAAGTTTGATTTAAAATTGAAGCACTGTAATATTGAACTCCTGAGTTTTCTTCATTTAAATTAACTGTGATATTGTCATCACAATTATAATCTCCAAGATTGGCAATATATAACTTTAATTGAGCATATTTTTTTAGATTAAAATTAATATCAAATTTCTTATTATTTTGTTTATCTTGTAAAAAGATAATTGTTAAATCAATTGCAGCATTTTCTTGAATATTTATATCCATTTGACCATCAACTGATTGTAAAAGAATAATTGTCTTTTGAGTTTGTGACAAATCAATATTTGAAAGTGGTTGTTCTCTTAAATCAATAAGGTTATTAATTTTTGATGTATCAATCATTAAATTAACTCCTTAACTCAGTTATAACCTTCACTATTGATTTTATCAACAATCTCAACACCCCCACTTTTAACAATTTTTCCATCAATTATTACGTGTGCATGAGTTGGTTTAACTTTTTTAAAGAAACGATCATAGTGACTTACAATAATCATTCCTTGATCTTTAAGTTCTGCATCATTTAAATTTTTTGACACAACTTCAAGGGCATCAACATCAAGTCCAGAATCAATTTCATCAATTAAACTAAATAAAGGATTTAGCATTTTTAATTGTAAAATTTCATTCTTTTTCTTTTCTCCTCCAGAAAAACCATCATTAACAAATCTTTTTAACATATGTAAATCAAAGTCTAAATCAATTGCCTTAGCTTTAATGTCTTTAAAAATTGCTTGTAATTTTTGCTTTTCTTCACTGTGAGCATTAACAACATATTTTAAAAATTCTAAATTACTTACACCAGGAATTGTTTGTGGATTTTGCATTGCTAAAAATAAACCAGCTTTACTTCTTTCATCAACTGACATTTCTAAAATACTTTCTCCATCCAATAAAATATCTCCTTGTGTAATTTCATATTTTGGATGACCCATAATAGCCATAAGAAGAGTAGATTTACCATTTCCATTTGGTCCCATTAGAGCATGAATTTCACCTGAATTAACAGTTAAATTTACTCCTTTTAAAATTTCTCTTTCCTCAATATTTACATGTAAATCTATTATTTCAATTTTATGCATATTCTCAAATCTCCTAACTAAATTTAATTATAAATAGTTAATAATGAAAAAACTTTTTTTTGTGAATTAAATTTAATTAAAATAAGAAAAACCTATATTTTTCTTTATAATTATTTTGATAAATGAAAATTCAAGGAGTGAATAGTGTGAAAAAGTTAATAACACTACTAGGTAGTTTGTCTCTAACAGCTAGTGCATCAACAATGGCAGTAGCTTGTGGAACAGATTATGATCAAAAAAAAGACGGGAACTCTATTTTAATCAAATTCTTGAACTCTTTAAATGGTACTGCAGAAATTGACGCGTCTGACGTGTTATGACAATTAATTAATACAGATGGTCCAGCTAACAGAAGTCAATTCTTATTAGAAATGCTTCAGTTATTTAATGTTTCACTATTAGCAAATAGTGAAACAAACTTTGCTGGTGAAGATAATATTTTAGATGAAGATAATGAATATGTTAATAAAGAACTAGGAAATAACTTAATTAATAAATTCAAAGCTTTAAATACTGCAGTCGATTTACAAATTCAAAGAGAAAAAGATGATTATAAAAGAACAAACGGAAAAAAATGAGAGAAAAAATGAAAACAAATGCTTGTAGATAAGTATTCAGTTTACCAAGAAGACACAGACGATATGGATTACGCCTTCTTAGAAGCTAAATATAAAGCAGATATTTTGATGACAGATTCTACAAACAATGCAACAAAGGCAATTTTAGACGTATTGTTAAATACAGACAGCTATGGAGTTGTTTGAACTAAAAAAGAAGATGTAAGAAAGAAATATACAAATTTAAATAACGTAAAAAGTGATAATACAAAACTTATCCAAGCATATAATGCTGATAAATTAGCACTTGATCAAATTATTAACTCTACAACAGATGAAGTTGATTCATGAGATAAAAAATATAACAATATTGATACTTCAGCAGAAAATGTAGAACAAGCTGCTAAAGAAATTAAAGATGCTTTAGCAACAATTACAAAATTGGAAGACATTGCAAATGATGTTCCAGAAGATATAACTCAATGATCTACTTTAGGTAGTGAATCAAGAGCAGGAATGTTAAGTAAATCTCAATTATTTTTCTTAAACAAATATTTTCAAACAAATGCGCCATTAGCAATCAGTGAAATCGTTGTTTCATTTTCAGATAATGGTAAATTTGATGATGGAATAAGTATTGAAGATTTTAAAGGTGATCAAAGTATTGATGCGAAGGCTTTAATAAAACTTTATAATACTATTTCTTCAGATACATCAGGATGATGAACAACAGCTTTAATAGATTCTTCATTAGCTACAGGTCTTGCACCAAAAGCAACTGTTAAAAAATATGATAACCTTTTAACACTTTCATCTAGTTCAGAAACATTTTCTGATACATTAAAAACTGTTGTTTATGACCATGTATTAGGTACAGAGACAGGAAATAGTATTGAATTAGCTAAAGATTTAAATGATGAAACAGCGTTAGAAACAGTAATTACTAATCTTAATAGAGCAGCAACTAATACAACTGCTTTCTATGGTACATTAGGCGAAAATAAACTTGTTTATATTGATACTGATGGAATGCATTTTGTTTCTCTTGATGGTTATAGTAAATTTAACACAACACGAAGTGAAACTGATGAAACAACAACTGATAGTGATACTCTTAAACAATTAAAATTATTCAATGAATTTCACTCTTTAACAGATAGACAAAAAGTTATTAAATTAATGACTGATTCAAGTAGTACTTATATGACTGACTTAAATAGTTCAATTAATAATGAGTATTTACAATATCTTGTAAATACTTCACTTTTAAAAGGTATTTCAAGTAGTCCAGTTAACTATGATATTATGAGTGAAGTTAAAAGTTGAGCAACAGTTTCAAGTTCTACAGAATCACAAACTTATTGAACAACAACAGTATTTGATTACTTTAAAACTACAACAAATTTAACTAAAAACAACGAATTATTATCTCAGTTTATCATTTTTGGTGAAGGTGAAGAAGCACATAATCCAAATGGAGAAGAAATTGCTATTGCAATGCAAGGATGAACAGTTAATGCAATTGGATCATCACAAGAAAATACTGAAGATAACCCTTCTATTCTATTTGTTGAAAATCATAAAAATTGAAAAGAAACAATTGAAAAAAATACTACATTAAATTATCCAATAAAAACAATGACAAATACTAAATTTAATGCAGATACTCTTTCAGGTACAATTAGTGAAAAGTGAAATCCAAATTCCACTTTAATTAAATATGATTTAAGAAATAGTATGAGTTATACTTCATACTTGTTTAATACATTAGGAGGTGAATTGTAATGAAAAAACTACTTAGTTTATTAGGTTCAGTTTCTCTTCTTAC